>JAJYAR010000308.1 GCA_021779435.1 bacterium | reverse complement strand
ACGAGGCGAACGGCGACCGCCATCGACTGCACGTGTTCCTGGAGGAAGCGGATGTCCTCCCGCTGGTCAGGCGGCAGCATGCGCATCTTCAGGTTCATCAGGCTGACGATGATCTGGAAATTGTTCTTGACCCGATGGTTCAACTCCAGCAGCAGCTTGTCGGACATCGTCATGCTCGATCACGCGCGCGCGGCGGACCGGGCGCCCTGGTCATGCCGTGATCGGAACGGACAAGGCTGCGCCCGCCGCCGCTTCCCACGCTGGGTTGCCGCCGATCGCCAGGCCTAGCGGTTCGTGCAACAGGTCAGCGAGCCGCGCACGTGCGCGGTTGACCCGGCTTTTCATCGTGCCGAACGCGCAATCGCAGACCTGCGCCGCTTCTTCGTAGGTCAGGCCAGAGGCGCCGATCAGGATCAGCGCCTCGCGATGGTCGGGCGCCAGCTTGCCGAGCGCCGCGCGAAACTCCAGGAACACCATGTGTCCGTCCTGCACCGGCATGCTCGCCAACCGGGCGGCGTGCTGGCCCTCGACATCGGGAACCTCGCGCCGCCGCTTGCGGAACTCGGAATAGAATTCGTTACGCAGGATCGTGTAGAGCCACGCGACCAGGTTCGACCCGGGGACGAACGAGCCCATGCCCGCCCACGCGCGCACGAGCGTTTCCTGCACCAGATCGTCCGCCCCGGCTCTGCGGCCGCAGAGCGAGATGGCAAAGGCGCGCAGCTTCGGGACGGCCGCGAGCAGGTCCGCCTGGAGGTCGGGCGGGTCGATCATGCGCTGCCGCCCAGCCGATCCTTCAGATCGGCAAGCAGACGCAGGAAGCGGTCCGGGACCGGTTCTTCGAGGATTTCGTTGTACACGGCACGCAATTGGCGGCCGATATGGTCCTGCAACTCCGGCTCTATCCGCCCGTGGATGGGCAGCGTGCCCGGCGTACCGTGACCACTGATCTGCTGAAACATCGTCTTCCTTCCCGATTTCGACGCCATGCCCTGGCCCGTCATCGCTTTTCAATGGCGCTCATCAAATTCGGTTCCTAGCCATGATTTCCCTGCCGCCGACCAAGAATCTGTGAAATGGTCCTGCCGCCGAGATCCCATGGATACATATAATGGATGACGGGCAGAGAAGTTCCACCCGACGGGAACATTTTCCATGGCTATGCGTTTGATATCCGGCTGCCCGGATTTCCAGTGGCCATGTCCGGCTTCCACTTCAGGGGATTTCCATGTCAATTTCCACATCGATCGCGCCGCACCTGCCGCATCTGCGTCGGTTCGCCCGCGCCCTGACCGGCAGCCAGGCGAGCGGCGACGCCTATGCGATCGCGGCGCTGGAGGCGATTTCCGGGGCGGCCGACTTCCCCGCCGACCGTCACGTGGCCAAGCGGCATCTGTTCGGCGTGTTCCTGACGATTTGGTCCGCCTCGCCGGTCAACGATCTCCTGGAAGGCGAGCCGGCGACCGGCACGGTCGGCGCCGCCGACCGCTCGCTTGGGGCGCTGACGCCGTTGCCGCGCGTCGCGTTCCTGTTGCGCGCGCTCGAAGGCTTCGGCACCGAGGAAATCGCGGCGGTGCTGGGCTGCCCGATCGCCGAGGTCGAAGCCCTGCAGGAGCGCGCCGGCCGGGAAATTGCCGCACAGCTCAGCACCGACGTGTTGATCATCGAGGACGAGCCGGTGATCGCGATGGACCTCGAGGGGCTGCTGAACGACCTCGGCCACCATGTCACCCGGATTGCGCGCACGTGCCTGGAGGCGATCGCGGCCGTGAAGACGCAGATACCGGGGCTGGTGCTGGCCGACATCCAGCTCGCGGACGGCAGTTCGGGGCTCGACGCGGTCAACGAAATCCTGGCCGAGACTTCCGTTCCGGTCGTGTTCATCACCGCCTATCCCGAGCGGCTGCTGACCGGCGAGCGGCCGGAGCCCACCTTCCTGATCACCAAGCCGTTCCGCCGCGAGACGGTCATGGCGATCATCAGCCAGGCGCTGTTCTTCGACCGCCGCGCCGCGCTGATCGCTAGCTAGGGACACTCGTTGGGTCGCACCGGAACCTTTCTCCGGGCGGCGCGTTCAGGTTGCAACAGCGTGGCTGGGGCTCGCAGCCGCCATCATCTGGACGACCGCGCCGGCGCATTTGCGCTGGCGACATAACTGCAAAAGGCACGACATGGCGAGACTTCTGCCGGCCGGCGCCGCGGCGCTCGGCATGATGACGGGTGCTGCCTTCGCGCAGACGACAGTGTCGGAGACAACGACGAGCACGAAGTGCGTACCGGAGATCGTGGCACCGCCGACCGCGGTGACGACGAGCAAGGAAAGTGCATCGACCACGACGACGACCGAGTAGGCGGGGCGGCCCCAACCACCATCGACCCAAACGGAACGCGGCAAGACCCACCGCGAGTGACCGCGTCCCGGAATAGGCCGCCCATCGACCGACCCCGGGGGACCACCAACCCCGGTTGCCAGATGCCACAATACGTCCGACGAGCAGTCGGAACTCAAAGAGACGCCAAAACAACTCAATATTATGCAACATCAATTCTCCACATTTAGGGGGATTATAGTCGTTCGTAAAAAGCGCGTGCGGCTCCACCATGACAATATTTATCGATCGGAGTTCTTTGTATATTGATTTTGGTTTTCAACATCTCACATGACCTCAGCACTCCGCACTATATGCAAGCACTACAACGGAGTTGCGACCAAGAACACGTGCTGTTCTGGCGTGTGTTTTAAAAAATCGTCTCTTCACGACGATTGCAACCGATCAAGTCCAAAAGGACATACCCACATGAGTTCTGCTCATCGTCTGGCAGCGACGGGCCTCGTCGCCGCTGGTGTAATCGCGGGCTTCGCCCAGGCGGCCCCGGCGTACGCCGTACCGTTCAACTCCAGCTTCACCTACGGCGGTGGCACCGATCAGAATTACACCCCGAACGGCGGGTCGACGCTGCTCTCGAATGCGACCTCCGTCACCCAGGGCACCAACCAGGTCATCCTCGCGCTCAAAGGCAACGCGGGCGCGGTCGGTGACCTGCTGAGCTATTCGCTGACGGCCCTCGCGATACCCTCCGCGGAGTCCGGCACGATGGGCGCGATCACCATTGACTGGGGTGGTCAATACAGCTTCACCTCGCTGAGCGGCACCTACGCGCGCGACGCGGTCAACGACGACCTGAACTTCAAGTGGCGTGGGACCTTCGCCGACTCCAGCGGCATCCTGTCCACGCAGGGCGCGCAGTTCACCGAGACCTGGAGTCAAGCCAGCTTCGGCATCCTTCCCGACGTCGGCGGTACCTTCAATACCAATCCGTCGATCAAGGTGCCGGAGCCGGCGACGCTGGCACTGCTCGGAACCTCGCTGCTCGGCCTCGGGCTGATCGCCCGACGCCGGACGGCACCGGGCGCCACTGGCTACAACCGCGCCTGACGCCGAACAGGTCGGCTGGAATTTCGGCGAGAAGCCGAAGCCCAGCCGACCTCCTTCGCGCCGGCGCCACTCGTGCGCCAAGCCCGACGCCAACCCCCGCGAGCATCTGGAGACCGCCCATGCGAATGTCACAGGCGACATTCTCCAAGCCGTTGCGCGCCGACGTGATCGGGGAGCGGGCGTCGCCGTCTCTCAGCGCGGCATATGGTGGTCAACATCCCACGTCCGGCGCCGTCGCCGCGAACAGCACGGCACCGTTTGCCGGCAGCCACATCCCGCGCTCCGTCGTCGTCGCCAAACGAGCGCTCGATATCGTCCTCGCGCTGACCGCGCTGCTGCTAACGGCGCCGCTGTGGCCGCTGTTGGTGCTGGCGATACGGCTGGACAGCCCCGGGCCGGCGATGTTCCGGCAACTGCGCGTCGGGCGCGTCCGGCCCGACCGGACGGAGCTGTTCGTGATGTTGAAATTCCGTTCGATGCGGGTGGATGCCGAGGCTCAGACAGGCGCGGTGTGGGCGACGAAAGCCGATCCGCGCATCACGCGCGTGGGCATCGTGCTGCGCAAGATCCGGCTCGACGAGATCCCGCAACTGCTCAATGTGCTGCGTGGCGAAATGTCGATCGTCGGGCCGCGGCCGGAGC
>JAJYAR010000307.1 GCA_021779435.1 bacterium | reverse complement strand
GAGGCAGAGGTCCGAGCCAAGAAGCGCGAGCACCGGGAGCAGCCACATCCGCGGAGAGCGGAAATAGACCGCCCCGCAGAAGGTCAGCGCCATTAGCGGGGAGAAATTGATCAATGCCGGATTCGTGGCCGCCACGATACGGTATGCTGCCGCGAGTAGGATCAGGGTGATCGCCTGGAACATGGTTTGGCCAGCATCATGGTTTCCCCGGAAAAAACAACCCTGAGTCTCGCGAAGGCGCCGAGTCATCATCGGCGGTTACCGCCGTGTTAAACGCGGATTATGAAGGTTTGTTTTGCGGAAAGGCGTCTTCTGGCGATTTTCCGCGGAAACCTTCCTTCCATGCGCGCCGTTCAACTGCCTGCGGTCAATCAGCTCAGACTCACCGATGTTGCGGAGCCGTCGCCCGCGCCGGGCGAAGTGATCGTGGCGATCCGGGCGGCGGCGTTGAATCACCGCGATGTCTGGATCAAGGCCGGCCAGTATGCCGGCCTTCACTGGCCGTGCATCCCGGGATCCGATGGTGCCGGCATCGTGGTGGAATGCGGCGAAGGAGTGGACACAACCTGGCAGGGACGCGAGGTCATCATCAACCCCGGCTTGAATTGGGGTGATCGTGAGTCCGCGCAGAGCCGCGAGTTTTCGATCCTGGGACTGCCGCGCGACGGAACACTCGCGCAGAAGGTCGCCGCGCCCGCGGCACACTTGTCGCCGAAGCCGCCGCACCTTTCCTGGGAGGAAGCCGCGGCATTGCCGCTCGCCGGGCTGACCGCGTATCGCGCGCTGTTCTCGCGGGCAAGGCTTCAGCCGCGCGAACGCGTGCTCATCAGCGGGGTGGGCGGGGGCGTTGCCCTGTTCGCGCTTCAATTTGCCGTCGCTCTGGAGGCGGAGGTCTGGGTGACCTCCAGTTCGGAGGACAAGATCGCGCGCGCCGTCGCACTCGGCGCGAAGGGCGGTTTCAACTACACCCGTGACGACTGGACGGCACAGGCGCTCCGCGATGCCGAGGCGTTCGATGTGATCATCGACAGCGCAGGCGGCCCCGGTTTCGGGAAGCTCATCGATGTGGCCGCGCCGGGCGGACGCATTGCGTTCTTCGGTGCGACGCGGGGTGATCCGCCGGTGCTTCCGATGCGGAAGGTTTTCTGGCGGCAGCTCTCGCTTCTGGGCACCTCCATGGGTTCGCCGACGGACTGGAGCGCGCTGATGGAGTTCGTGCATCGCCACCTGATCAGGCCCGTCGTCAGCGACGTTTTCCCGATGGAGCAGGCGGCCGACGCGTTCGCGTTGATGGAGAAGAGCGCGCAGTTCGGGAAGATCGTGGTGACGATCGCCTGACAGAGCCCGCGTGTGCCTTGGGGGGGGCCGGCTTTCGCATCGACTACACTCGCCTCGAACTCCTAAGTCGTACCCGATGAACGAACGGAGTCACCCGGGCTCATACGTGGAGCACGTGGCTGCCTTGGAACGCCGGCTCCAGACAGATGATGCCCTGCGGAGCGCTGTCGGCGGAGAATTCCTGGCCATAGGGAAACTCGAATATCAGCTCCTTCGTTCGTGGGGATTGCGCGACGGGCACACCGTGGTCGACGTCGGCTGCGGATCCGGCCGACTGGCTTTCCAACTCGCGCCATTTCCGGCGATCTCCTACCTGGGCTGCGACGTCGTTCCGCGTCTGCTTTCGTATGCGTCGGACCTCTGCAAGCGGCCCGATTGGACATTCGCCGAGACGAGCGGCAGCCGGATTCCATGTCCAGACGCCACCGCTGATTTCGCGTGCTTCTTCTCCGTTTTCACGCACCTGCCGCACGAGGATACATTCCGCTACATGCGCGAGGCGTCCCGGGTCCTGAAGCCGGGCGGGATGCTGGTGATGTCCTTCCTCGAGTTTTCGACCCTTTCGCACTGGTCCACGTTCTTCGCTTCCGTGGACGGCACGCGCGCCGACAGGCATCTCAACCAGTTCCTCGATCGCGGCGCCATTCGGCTGTGGGCACAGCGCACCGGGTTCGTCGTGAGGGGAATCTTCAGCGGGGACACCAACTACATTCCGCTCGCCGAGGATGTCGTGTATGAGAACGGGGCGATCGCCCGCGGCGCGGCGTCGCTCGGCCAGTCCGTCGCCGTACTGCAGAGGAGGGACGGCGACGAGGTCGCCCGCACGGAGGCGCCGCTCCTGAATGTGGCTGCACGCGTCAACCTGGCAAAGGCGGGCGCAATCCAGATCGGCTTCGTCGTGGGTGGTGCAGTCGCGCGGCGAATTCTCGTGCGGGCGGTCGGCCCGTCGCTGCGGCAATTCGGCGTGACGGATACCTTGAGCCGCCCCGTCATCAATATCCGGGGACAAGGAGCCTCGTTCACACCTGCGGGCCCCGGGTGGCCGGAGTCGCTCGGGCCGCTGTTCGCCAGAGTCGGCGCGTTCCCGCTTCCGCTCGGCAGCACCGACGCGGCGGCTGTCGCGTTGCTGGAGCCCGGGACGTATGCAGCAGTAATTGGGAGCGCTGATGCGACCGATGCGGGCGAGGTGCTGGTCGAGGTCTATTTCGTGGACTAGGGAGTGTGCCGCAGGAAAGGCTTGGCGTCCTCCGCGCCGACTGGGAGAAACCCGTTGCGATGAGCCAATCCCCACAATCCCACTTCTTTGCCTGCGTGATGGCCGGCGGCAGCGGCGAGCGTTTCTGGCCGATGAGCCGGTCGCAGCGTCCCAAGCACCTCCTGAAGCTGTTTTCAGAGTGCACCCTGCTGGAGGAGACCGTGCGCCGGATCGAGGCGGCGGTGCCGCCCTCGAATATCTTCGTGCTCACGAATGAAGTTCAGCTTCCGGCAACGCGTGACGCGCTGCGTGGAATCATCCCGGAAACGCAGATCGTGGCCGAGCCGGCGAAGCGCGATACGGCTCCCGCGGCGGCGCTTGCGACCGCACTCGTCCGCGCACGCGCAGGGGAAGATGCAGTGGTGGGCCTTCTCCCGGCGGATGCGTTCATTTCGGATACGGGGACGTTTGGCCGACAGCTCGGGGCGGCGTTTCCACGCGCCGCGGAATCGGGCGCGATCCTCACGATTGCGATCAAGCCGGATCACCCGGCGACCGGCTTTGGGTATCTCGAGATGGGAGCTGAACTCGCCCGCGGCGGGGGAGGCACGTTCCGCGAGGTGAAACGCTTCGTTGAAAAGCCCGACACCGCGACCGCCAAGGGCTACCTCGAGTCCGGCCGGTTCGCGTGGAATGCCGGCATGTTCTTCTGGCGCGTCGGCACCTTCCTGGCCGAGGCAGACCGCAATGCACCCGAGCTCGCTGCCTTCGTTCGCGACTTCCCAGCCGAGCCGGCCAAAGCGGCTGCGTTCCTCACCGGGCGCTTCCCGGGCCTGCCGAAGATTTCCGTCGACTACGCCATCATGGAGAAGGCGGCAAAGGTCGAAACGCTGCTGGCGGAGTTCGACTGGGACGATGTCGGGCTCTGGACCGCGCTCCCGAAACACCTCGCCACCGATGCCGCGGCCAACGCCACGCGAGGCGCCGTCCTCGCCAGCGGTGCGGCCAACAACATCGCGCTCAGCAACGGACGAACCATCGCGCTGGTCGGCGTGAAGGACCTCGTTGTCGTCGAGACGGCGGACGCGGTGCTGGTTTGCCATCGGGACGCCGTGCAGGATATCAAGAAGATCACTGCCCAGCTTCCGAAGGAGCTGCTGTAGCCGCTTCGACTTGTCCACCGCTCTCAAGTTTGTCCGCTGGATCCTTCAGAAATGCGCCGCCGGCGCGTTGATCGTTGTCCTTGCCGTCGCCGCGTGCGGCCTCTGGCTGTACCTGAAGGACAACATCAACTTCGACGAATGGAGGAAGGACACGCTCCGGGCGATCACCGGCGAGCGGACAAAGATTCGCAGCGCGCTCGATGACGTCCGTCAACGGATCGAACGGACGACGGCCGAGGTGGCGGCGGACAAGGAGCGTGTTCGACAGGCGGACAAGGTGACTGCCGATCTCCAGGATCAGCAGAGCACCTGGGACCGTCTCGTGGGCAACGCCGAGCAGCAAAAGCAGGTCGATGCCAGGCTCGCGAGCGTCACCGCGCTCCGAAAGT
>JAJYAR010000014.1 GCA_021779435.1 bacterium | reverse complement strand
GCAGACGCCCGAGCAGTTTTTGTACGTTAGTATTAAGCATGGGCCGACAAGTTGGAGACTTCTTCTCCGCTTGTCGGCCTCATGGCATCTACCCCAAGACAGTGACACGGAGGACACGGAACTCGGACACGGAGATCACAGAGAAGACCGAAACCTGCCGAATGGCTGATGGCTGGGACTGAGTGAATTGAGGGGCCGGACCGCTGGGCCGGCCGCGGTCGGCGAAGACGCGCGGTGAGGGCACCCTACCCCAAGACAGTGACACGGAGGACACGGAACTCGGACACGGAGATCACAGAGAAGACCTCAACCTGCCGAATGGCTGATGGCCGGGTGGCACGGCGTGAATTGAGGTAGGGCCGGACCGCTGGGCCGGCCGCGGTCGGCGAAGACGCGGGGTGAGGGCACCCTGCCCACACAAGCGGCGCCGGTCGGAGATCGGCGCTAACCGTCAGTGCTTTCCCTGTCCGTAGTAGGCGCCGGGGCCGTGCTTGCGCTTGAAGTGCTTGTTCATCAGCTCCGGCTCGATCGGCATCAGCTTTGGCTCGAGTTGGAGCGACATCAGCGCCATGTCCGCGCAGCACTCGGCGGCGATCGCAACCTCGACCGCCTTGGCAACCGTCGGGCCCCACGTGAACGGACCATGGCGGTTCACGAGTACCGCCGGGCAATCGAGCGGATCGATGCCCTTGAAGCGCTCCAGAATGACCGTGCCGGTCTCCCATTCGTACGCGGTGGAGATTTCCTTCTCGGTCATCTTTCGCGTGACCGGGATCTCGCCGTAGAAATAGTCGGCGTGCGTCGTGCCGAAGATTGGCACGGCGCGTCCCGCCTGCGCGAACGAGGTGGCGTGCGACGAGTGGGTATGAACCACGCCGCCGATCGACGGAAAACCAAGGAACAGCCGGCGGTGTGTCGGCGTGTCGGAGGACGGATTCAGCTTACCCTCGACCTTCGTCCCTTCGAGATCGACGAGCACCATGTCCTCGGCCTTGAGGACAGCGTAGTCGACGCCGCTGGGCTTGATCGCGAAAATCCCGCGCGACCGGTCGATCGCGCTGGCGTTGCCGAAGGTCAGGTTGATCAACCCGTTCTTCGGAAGGAGCATGTTGGCTTCGTAGGCCTCGCGTTTGAGTTCTTCGAGCATGGGAGGGAAAAGGCTGAAAGGCTGATGAGAAGGCTGAAAGCGGGAAACCTGAAAGACGGGGCCGTGATTCCGCTCTCGACCGCCCATTTCAAAACCTCGGCCGGGATCGGAGTCGGTGCGATCTGACGGAACGCAGGGGCCGAAGCCCGAGGGAGTGGCTGTTGCCGGCCTTCCGTCCCTCAGGCTTCCAGCCATTTCACATTACACCCTGATCCCCTGGGCGAGGTGATAGTACACCTCGTTGTTGCGCAGATCCTGCTTGAACTGGCTGAGCTTGGTGTCGCCGCCGATGACGACCAGCTCGATGCCGGCGATCGTGGCGAAGTCCTCCATGTGCTCGGCCGTGACCGTGTAGCTGTAGCCGGTGTGGTGCGCGCCGCCGGCGAGGATCCAGGCGCCGCAGGCGGTCTTGAAATCGGGACGGCACTCCCACACGGCGCGGGCGACGGGAAGGTTCGGAAGCTTCGGCGTCTTTACGGCGTCGACTTCGTTCACGATCAGGCGGAAACGGTTGCCGAGGTCGATGAGCGAGGCGTTGATCGCCGGGCCGGTGGCGGCGTCGAACACGAGACGAACCGGGTCCTCCTTGCCGCCGATGCCGAGCGGATGGATCTCGAGCGTCGGTTTCGTGGCGGCGATCGAGGGGCAAACCTCGAGCATGTGCGCGCCCAGCACCTGGTGGCCCTTCGGCGACAGGTGATAGGTGTAGTCCTCCATGAACGACGTCCGGTCGCCCATATCGGCTGCCATCGCCTTCATGGCGCGCAGCAGGGCGGCGGTCTTCCAATCGCCCTCGGCTCCGAAACCGTAGCCGTCGGCCATGAGCCGCTGGACGGCGAGACCGGGGAGCTGGCGCAGGCCGTGGAGATCCTCGAATGTCGTGGTAAAGCCCTTGAAGCCGCCTTCGTCGAGGAACGCGCGGAGACCGAGTTCGATGCGGGCACCTTCGCGGAGCGACTCGTAACGGGCGCCGCCCTTGCGGAGTTCTTTGGCCACGGCGTACTGGTCCTGGTACTCGGCGCAGAGCGCGTCGATTTCCCTGTCGGACGAACCCTTCACCTTGGCGACGAGGTCGCCGACGCCGTAACCGTTCACGGCAAATCCGAAGCGCATTTCCGCGGCGACCTTGTCGCCCTCGGTGACGGCCACCTGGCGCATGTTGTCGCCGAAGCGGCAGAATTTCGCGCCCTGCCAGTCATGCCACGCGCGGGCTGCGCGCATCCAGGCGGCGAGGCGGTCCTGCACCTCGGCGTCCTGCCAGTGTCCCACGACCACCTTGCGACCGAGGCGCATCCGGGTGTGGATGAAGCCGGCCTCGCGGTCGCCGTGCGCGGACTGGTTGAGGTTCATGAAGTCCATGTCGATCGTGCCCCACGGGAGGTCGCGATTGAACTGGGTGTGCAGGTGAAGGAACGGCTTGCGGAGCGCGGTCAGGCCGCCGATCCACATCTTGGACGGCGAGAACGTGTGCATCCAGAGGATCAGGCCGGCGCAGTTGGAGTCGTTGTTCGCGTCGAGACAGACGGCCCGGACCTCGTCGGGGCTCTTGACAGTCGGCTTGAACACGACCTTGAGCGGAACCCGCTTGGATTTGCCGAGGCCGTCAACGATGGCCTGGGAGTCCTGGGCGACTTGCTTGAGGGTCTCGGGGCCGTACAGGTGCTGGCTGCCGGTGACGAACCAGATTTCAGGTGAGGCGAGGAGTTTCATTTGAAAGGGCTGGAAGACTGAAGGCTGAAGGGTGGTTGTGATGTAGGAGCAAATTCATTTGCGATGGCATGGCCGGGGTGCGGTACCGATCGCAGATGAATCTGCTCCTACGAGGGGCGGCTCAGCCGCGCTGGGCCTCCTTGATTGCGAGGAGGTCCTTCATGACACGCGAGAGATCGGCGGATTTGTTGAGGCCGCCGAAGGAGTCGTGGACCTGCCGATACAGGGCGTAGAGCTGATTGTAGACCTTCTGCGACTTCGCGTCGGGTTTGTAGCTCTTCGGAGCGACGCGGGTCATCTTCTTCTCCGCGACCGCGAAGTTCGGATGAGAGCCGGCAAGGACCGCTGCGGAAACCGCCGAGCCCAGCGCGCAGGCCTGCGACGAACCGGAGACCTGCATCGTGCAGCCGGTGATGTCGGCGTAGATCTGCATCAGCATCGGATCCTTCTGGGCGATGCCGCCGGCGCAGACGATTCGCTTCACGGGAACACCGTATTCCTGGATGCGCTCGAGGATCGCGCGTGCGCCGAAGGCGGTGGCTTCGATGAGCGCGCGGTAGATCTCGGCCTGGGTCGTGTAGAGCGTCTGGCCAAGAAGAAGCCCCGTGAGCTGCTGGTCGACGAGGATCGTGCGGTTGCCGTTGTTCCAATCGAGGGCGAGCAGGCCGGACTGGCCCGGCTTCTGGCCGGCGACTTCCTTTGCCAGCTTGCCGTGGAGCGCGCCGTCTCCCTGGCAGACGACCTCGACCCACCACTTGAAGATGTCACCCACGGCGGACTGGCCGGCCTCGATGCCGTAGTAGCCGGGAAGGATTGCGCCCTTGACGATGCCGCAGATGCCCGGGATGTCGCGGACGGTCTTGTCGGCGGAAACGACGCCGCAGTCGCACGTCGAGGTGCCGATCACCTTGACGAGCACGCCCTCGGCGACGCCGCAGCCGATCGCGCCGTAGTGGACGTCGAATTCGCCGATCGCGATCGGGATGCCGGACTTCAAGCCGAGCTTCTTCGCCCAGGTGTCGCACAGATTGCCGGCGGATTCCGTCGCGTCGTAAGCCTTTTCATACAGGCGGTCGCGAAGCGGAGCCAGCTTCGGGTTGAGCATCGACAGGAACTCCTTGTCGGGAAGACCGCCCCAGTCCTCGGCGTAGAGCGCCTTGTGGCCGGCCGCGCAGACGCCGCGCTTGACGTAAAGTGGATCGGTCACACCGGCGAGGACGGACGGGACCCAGTCGGAGAGCTCAACCCAAGAGTCGGCGGCGTCGAAGACCTTCGGCGCGACGTTGAGGCAGTGCCAGATCTTCGACCAGAACCACTCGGAGGAGTAGGTGTTGCCGCATTTGGCGATGAACTGCGGCCGGTGTTCGGCGGCGAGTTGCGTGATCCTGGCGGCTTCCTTGACGCTTGTGTGGTCCTTCCAGAGCCAGCACTGCGCATCGAGATTCTTCTTCCACTTGGGGGAAAGCGCGAGAGGGACGTTCTTCGAATCGACCGGGATCGGGCTGGAGCCGGTGGTGTCGACGCCGATGCCAACGATCTTCGAGGCGTCGAAGCCCCGCTTCTTTTTCGCCGCGGCGATCGCGCCTTTCACGCTCCGCTCGAGTCCGAAGAGGTAATCGCCCGGGTGCTGGCGAGCCAGGTGGTGGTCGTTGGCCGCCAGCAGGATGCCCTGATGGCCGCTGGGGTAGTTGACGACGAAGGAGCCGAGTTCCTCGCCGTCGCTGCAGCGGACGACGAGCGCACGGACGGAATTGGTGCCGTAATCAATGCCAAGGGTGAACATACGATGGAGCGACGTTAGGTCGGGGGAGGTGAAGAAGCCACTCTGCCGTCGCAGCCAAGGCGCACGATTCGGTCCGCACATGACCGTCAAGGGGGCGCGGCCACCGCTCCGTCGCAGGCCGCAGGCCCGCCCGCGCCCGGCTCGGGCATCCCGGTGAATCCCGCGTCGCGGCTCCGGCGTGTCAGGGGCTCTGTGGCTAGACCGGCAATTCAGTTGGATCGTGCCCGGCCGCCTGTCGTGGCGCTAATTCACCTTTCGCCAGAGTTCGCGATAGGCGGCGACGAGACCGTTGCTGTCCCGCGCGCCGGTGTGCAGCTCCTCCTGGAGCCGCGTGATCGTCTCCTGCGATCCCAGCATCTCCGGCTGCCACAGGAGGATCGGAAGGGCGGCGAGCACCCGGTTGCGCGGGTGGCGGAACCGGCCCTTGCGCGCGATCGCGCCGATGCCCAGCACCTTGCCCGTCACGAGCAGATTGCGCAGCCGGTGTTTCTCGGGCCACTTGTCTTTCCGGCACGCAGCGTAATCACGGATGGACCAGAACCGGGCGCCGAGCCGGCGGTTTTCGACCCACAGCCAGGCATCGCGGCAGAACGCGGTGACCTCGGCGTGCAGCACGGCGAGCTCGGTTCGCGACGCGGTGCTCCTCACCGGGTGGAGCTTGAAGGCGATGCCGCGCGCGTGATGCCGGTACACCTCGTTGAGCCAGGCCGCCCGCTCGCGACGCACGAGCCGCTCGAGGCGACGGTGCCGCTGGTGCACGCTCCAGTGATAGTGTCCGAAAGCTGTCAGCACGGCATCACCCGCGCCGAGCTGCGCCTTGGCGACATTCCGGGCGACGAAATCGGCGTCAGCAGGAGTGAACGCCGGGCGCTCCAGACGCTCGCGTGCGAGGAGCAGTCCGGTGCAGCGGTTCATCAGCAGCCGGGTGGCTTCGCTCAGGGGGATGTTCTCGGAAATCCGGTGGCGGGCACAGCGTTTCAACAAGGTCTCGTCGCCGATGAGCCAGCGGTGCCCGCTGATGAGATCGTAGGAAAACATGCTGACCGGTTCCGAAACCAGTTCGGAAAGCGAGGCGATGCGGAACTCGACCTCCACGCCGGCCTGCGGCGTCATGATCTCGCCAAACGTGTGGAGTGCGCGACCGTGGCGGCGCTCGTTGAGGTGGCGGCTTCCCAGGAGAAACACGTAGAACTCCAGATCGTTGTACGGCCGGTCGCCCTCCGGCGACTTGAGCACGCCGCCTTCGCCCCTCCCATAGCCGCCGCCCAGCAGCACGGCCTCGAGCCGCTTCGCCGGCAGCAGTCCCTTCAGGCCGCGCGCGATCGCCTCGCAGGTGTCGGCCAGGTGTTGCTCGAGTTCGGCATCGCCATCCTCCGTGAAGCGAAGGGCGCTGTTCGCCGGACGCAGCGGGGTGTCGATCATGATGTCCGGCGAGCGGTGGGTGCCGGCGTCCTGGGCCGGAGTGGCGGGATGTGTGGTATCCGGGTGCGCCATGATGTGAAAAGATGCCTGCATTATTCCGAATTGCACGTGGCGCAGCGGGCGAGTTCCTCCCGCGGCGCCGCGGGATGTCCGTCGTCGTTCGCGAGCGTGCCGCCATGCATGCCCCAGCCGGCGAGGAAGCCATCGCGCCGGCCGAGGCGTTGCTGCCAGCGGATCGCCGCGGCGTGCGGCCACTCGCGCAGTCTTCCGCTTCGGCGGCAGAACGTGAAGTCCCTGCGAACATCGTTGGCCCAGCCCAGCGCGAGCCTTGTGCGGCTCGGGAGCCTTGACTCGCCGGCCCTGCTCACCGCGGCGAGCGCCCACGCTTCGCCGAAGCTGCGCCTGTAGGCCTGGTGCGCCGTGTAGTTGTGCGAGTGCATGACGACGGAGTCGGCCCGGTACACGATGCGATAGCCCCGTGAACGGCACCAGCGGGTGTATTCGTCGTCCTCGGAATACTGCATCGACTCGAGGAAACCCCGTTCGAGCCAGATGTCCTTTCGCAGCCCGCTGCTGACCATGCTGAAGAAATGATCCCACCCCGCGGACTCACGCTTCTCCCCGAAACAGCGCTCGTAATCGGACGCGTACACCGCGTGGCAGTCGGGGCGCGGCACCTGGCGTCCGAACACCGCGGCGACGTCGGGCGGCTGCAGCGCCTCGACGAGCGGACGCAGCCAGTGCGAGTTCTGCGGCGTTGCGTCCGCATTCAGGAAGATCACGCGTTCGGTCGCGGCGAGTTCCATCCCCAGGTTGAGCACCCGGCCCGGCCGATAGTCGTGGGGAAGGAGTTCCACAAGGTGCCTGGGGTTGGCGGCCCGGAGGAGTTCGGCCGATCCATCCGTCGAACCGGAATCGACGGCGATGAGCTGCCAGTTCCGGTATTCCTGGGAAGTCAGCGCGTCGAGCGTGTGACGAAGCGCCCAGGCTTCGTTGAAGCATCGCAGGACGATGGTCACGTGAGGGTCGGGCATGGCGTGTGGGTAAAACGTAACCCCGTCATTCATCGGGCCCAATGGGGTGAGCCCCGCCGCGGTCGTAGGTGAGCACCCACTCAACGCTGCGCACCGGTCCGGTTATCGTGGCCCGGCTGCTCACCACGGCTGCATGAATATCGAAACCAAGCACATCCTGGCGCTGATCATCCTGATTGCGTTCGGGTCGGGCACCTTCTTCGCCACGTTGCTTTCCCAACGCCTCCGCGATGCCGCGCTCTTCGTCTTCGTCCTCGGCGCGGTGGTCGTCACACGCATGGACGTGACCTTCCTCGGCATCTTCTGGTACCGCGGTACTTCGCGAGGGATCGAGATCTCGGCGCTCGACATCCTGCCGGCGTGTCTGCTCGTCGCGACGCTGTTGCTGCCCCGCTATCCGCGAGGGCGGTTCTACTGGCCGGCGAGCCTCGGGTTGATGTTTGTCTATTTCCTTTATTGCTGCGTGTCCGTGGCCACGTCCGAGCCGCAGATCTACGGCGTCTGGGAACTGACGAAGATGTTGCGCGGCATCATGGTGTTCCTGGCGGCTGCGCTGTTCATCCGTACCCGCCGCGAACTCGGCATCGTGGTCGCGGCCTTGTGCACCGCAGTCTGCCTGGAGGGTTTCAACTGTCTCGAGCAGCGCTTCTTCAAGGGCGCGTTCCGCACCCCCGGCACCTTCGAACACGAGAACACGCTTTCGACATATCTGGTGATGGTCGGGCCCGTGCTCCTCGCGGCAACGATGTCAAAGTGGTCGACGTGGCTCCGCTGGTTCGCCGGCTTCAGCTGCGTCATGGCCGCGGGCACCGAACTGCTCACGCTGTCCCGGCTCGGCGTCCCGGCGTTCGGGCTTGTGATGGTGGCGACGGTGATCGCCTGCACCTCGTGGCGGATCACCCTTCAGAAGGCGATCATCGGCTTCGCGGCGGCGATCGTGGTCGGGGTCATGTTGACCGTTTCCTGGGACGGACTGAAGGCGCGCTATGGCCAGAGCAACATCAGGGCGGAGCTGTTCGACGAGAAGGCCGTCGAAACGCGCGGGGTGTACTGGCGTCTCGCCCTCGCGATGATCGAGGATCACCCGTATGGCGTCGGCCTGAACAACTGGTCGTATCACGTCGCGAAGACCTATGGGCCGGCGCTCGGCTACGCGTACTCGGATTACGATGACATCAAGTGGGTGCCTGACAGGGACGATGCCCTCGAGGTCTTCCATCCCCCGGCGGCGGACTCGCTCCCTGCGCTGACCCTGGGTGAGCTGGGGCTCGCCGGGCTTGTTGTCTTCTTCGTCGTGTGGCTGCGCTGGTTCCAGATGGGCGCGGTGTTTCTCCGCGGCCGCCTGAACGACGACCCGATGCACCGGATGGCGATCGGCTTCCTCTTCGGGACGCTTGGAATCCTGCTTCAGAGCTCCACCGAGTGGACGTATCGTCAGACAACGGTGATGTTCACGTTCCACGTGATGCTCGGAGCGCTGGCCTCGCTGTACCGGACGCGGCGCAGGCGAATCAAGGCGGAGAGGGCCCAGCTGCGCGAGGAGGCCGAGGACGAGGTTTTCGTTCCGCAACCCACGGTCACCGTCGAGCCGGCGAAATAGCCCATGCACATCGCCCACCTGCTGCGAAAGTACGATCCGGCTGAATGGGGAGGGACGGAGTCGGTGTTGGCGCAGCTCTCCGACGGGCTTCGTGCCGAAGGCGTCACGTCCACGGTGTTCTGCCCGCGCATCGCGGCGGACTCGACGCGCGATCCCCTTGCGGAGACCGGCTGCGAGATCCGCAGGTTCAAGGCTGTGCTCCCCATCTGGGGAATTTCCGCGGAGCAGCGGAGGCAGATGGTCGCCGTGGGCGGAAATCTCCTTTCGTTCGATCTGCCCGGCATGTTGTGGCGGGACCGGAGCCTCTCGCTCATCCACTCGCACACGCTGGGCCGGATCGGCGGCACGGGGTTGACGCTTGCCCGGCGCAAGGGCGTGCCGTTTGTCCTTACGGTCCATGGCGGCGTGTACGACCTGCCGGAACCGCTGAGGAGGAGTTTCAACACGCCCGTCGCGGGCGGCTGGGAGTGGGGCAAGCCGTTCGGGCTGCTTGTCAACGCCCGGAGTGTCCTGGAGCAGGCCGACGCGATCCTCACGTGCAATCCCCGCGAGGCGGCGCTGATACGGGAGCGTCACCCCGACCGCACCGTCGTCGTGCAGCCGCACGGCGTCGACGCGGCGACGTACGCGGAGGATCATCGCGCAGCCGCGCTCGAGGCGTTTCCGCAGCTGGCGGGGCGAACCGTCGTGTTGTCGCTCGGGCGCATCGACGCCGTGAAGAACCAGGGGTGGGTCGTCGGGCAGCTGCCCGAACTCGTGAAACGCTTTCCCGGGATTCTCCTTGTGCTCGCGGGAGCGTGCACCGACGAGGCCTACGGCGAGCAGCTGCGCCGCAGGATTGAGGAACTCGGGCTCGGCGCTCACGTGCTGGTCACGGGAAAGCTTCCGCCCCGCGATCCGCGGCTGATCGGCCTGCTGCAGGTCGCGCGTGTCGCCATGCTGCAATCGGTATCCGAGACCTTTGGACTGGTGATCCTGGAGGCGTGGGCGGCCGGGACTCCGGCACTGTCGAGCCGGACTTCGGGCGCATCCGCGCTGATCAGCCACGGAAAGAACGGCTGGCTTTTCGATCTCGAGAAGCCGCGGAGTTTCCACGAAGCCGTTGCCGTCGCGCTCACCGACGCCGGGGCGCGCCGCGCTGCGATCGACGCGGGCCGTGACCGCGTTGTCAGGGAGTTCGACACCCGTGTCCTCGCCTCGCGCGTGAGGCGGTTGTACGAGCAGCTTGTGGAGGGCAAAAATGCGCTACGTCATCATTCGTGACGACGACACGAACGCGCTGACGCCCGTCGAGTGCCTGGAGGCGCTGTACCGTCCCCTGCTCGCGCGAGGGTTGCCGGTTCACCTCTCGGTCATCCCGGAAGTGCGAACGGATGCGCGCAGGCCGGACGGGCAGCGCGAGGGTTTCCTGCCGGAGATAAAGGCGGGTCAACCTCTCACCGCGCCGCTTGCGGGGAACAGCGGGCTGACGGCTTACCTGCGGGCGAATCCCGGGTTCCAGATCGTGCAGCATGGGTGTTTTCATGATCCCTGTGAGTTCGACACGCACGATCGGGGCGAGATTGTGCGGAGGCTTGCTCATGGAGCGGACCGGCTGCGCGAAGCGGGCCTGCGGCCTGCTTCGGCGTTTGTCGCCCCCCACGACAAATTCTCGCGCGAGGCTTTCGCCGAGGTGGCGCAACGCTTTCGTGTGATTTCCGGCGGCTGGTACGAGCTGGGCCGGCTTCCCCTGGCGTGGTGGCCGAACTACCTGCTGAAGAAATTGCGGCGCGAGCCCCATTGGCGCATCGGAAGCACCCGACTGCTGAGTCATCCCGGCTGCCTGCTCTCGTATACGCGCGAGCCGGACTCGATCCTCGATGCGGTGAAGCGCGTCGTGGAATCGCAGCGGCTCACGGTCCTCGTGACGCACTGGTGGGAGTACTTCCGGGACGGCAGGCCGGACGACGCGTTCATCGCTGCGCTCCACCGGACGGCCGAGTATCTGGACACGAATCCAGGCGTCTGCGTCACCACCTTCGATGCTCTCGAGCATCAGATCGACGACGGTGGCCCGGCCCGCTCCGACCGGCAGCTCTGCACCAAAGTGTCGTCTCGTGCGTGAGGCCCGTTTTGCCACCGTGCCGGCAACGCAGAGTGCCGTCACCGTGGCGCGGTCGTGTCGGCATCGCAGAGTACCGTTACGGGGCGCTCGTGTAACCCAATAGGTTACACGACGGATTGTCCGCCCCGGGGAGCGACGAGCATCGTGTAACCTATTAGGTTACACGGCGGCGACGGTGGCGCGGCCCGGCGTTCAGGTCCAGGTCGCGGGGGCTGGCTGCTACCTTGTGATGGAGTGGGCACCCACTCGTTGGGGCCGGGGCGGCGGGGTACACTTCGGTTCCGAAACGCTGCTCGTATGAATTTCGCCGATTCACCTTTGCTGCCGCGAGCCAGGTTCAGGGACGTCATCGACGGCACCGCGCGTTTCATCGGATCTCGGTGTGATGACGCGAAACCCAGGGGACTCGTTTCTCCGGTCGAGGCGCGGCTGAGAATGGGCATCCCGTACGGCGACCTGCGGACTGCCGAAGATGAATATCTCACCCGCCGCAGCTTGAAGACCGATATCGGAGTGCTCGCCCGAACGCTCCTGGCGGCGCTCCTTGCCCCCTCGGCAAAGGCGACTCCGGTGCCACGGCCGTTCGTCGTCTCGGCTCGGATTGACAACCTGACGATCGAAGAAGCGGTGACGCTGATTCTGACGATGCCCGACCCAGCGCGGGCACGGCTCGTCTATTTCGTGCATGCACACGCCCTGAACCTTGCGCGCTTTGACCGGACGTACGCACAGCTGCTCGGCGACGCCGACGCGCTGCTGCCGGACGGCGTTGGCATCCGCATGGCGGCGGGGCTGCTTGGGATCGCCATGCGGCACAACCTGAACGGCACCGATCTCTTTCCGATTCTGTGTCGCCGGGCGGCGGAGGAGCGGATCCCGCTGGTTCTCATCGGGGGAAAACCCGGAGTGGCGGAGGAGTGCGGTCGCCGCATGCGACAACAAGTGCCCGACTTGAACATCGCGCTGGCGCTGCCCGGATACTTCGGTTCGGACGAGGAGGCGACGGCGGTGTCTGAAAGGATCCGCAGCATCGGAAGGGCACTTGTGCTCGTGGGTATGGGCAGCCCGCGACAGGAACGGTGGTCAGCGACGCACCTGCGGGGCTGTGCGGGCGCCACGGTGCTGACGGTCGGAGGTTTGTTTGATTTCTACTCGGGAAGGATTCGACGTGCGCCGATTTTCTGGCGGGAGACGGGAATGGAATGGGCGTATCGATTCCTCCAGGAACCCCGCCGGCTTGCCAGACGGTACGTCGTGGGGAACCCGCTGTTTCTGACTCTGGCGCTGATCCAACGCTTCGGGCGGGTGTTTGGGCGCACGGCGGACTAGCCGGCGGGCGGTCGCAAATGAATTTGCTCCTACAGGGCGCGTGCGCGCGCGTAACTTTCCGGCTGTAGGAGCAGATTAATCTGCGACCCGCTGGGCGGATCCGCGCCTGGCCGAAGCAGACCGGGGTTGCATGATAGATTTGCCCCCGCGGAGGGGCGCGTGTGCGCGCGTAACTTTCCGGCTGTGGGAGCAGATCTATCTGCGACACGATGTGCGGATCCGCGGCCTGGCCGAGGCCGGCGGGCGGTCGCAAATGAATTTGCTCCTTCAGGGGGCATTCCGGCGTGCTACGCCGTGACCTCATGGCAGGCATCGAGGATACCCCGTGCGGTGCGGTCCCACGAAAAGCGTTCGGCCCAGGCGTGACCGTCCGCCGAACAGCGTGCGCGAACGGCTTTGTCGGTGATCACTGCATGCAGCGCGGCGGCGATTGAGGAGACGTTGAAGGGATCACACTGCACACCCAGCGCGCCGACCACCTCGGGCAGCGCCCCTGTGTTCGACACCGCGACGGGACGTCCCGCGCTGAGCGCCTCGAGTGCCGGCAGGCCGAAGCCCTCGTGCAATCCCAGCATCAACACGGCGTCTGCTCCGGAAATGAGCGGCGAGAGGAGCTCCTGTGGAACGAACCCTGCGAAATGGACGGCGCCTTCGAGGTTCAGCGCACGAGCCGTCGTGCGCAGGAGGTCGCCTGCGCCCCAGTCGGCTCCCGATAGCGCGAGGGTGTGAGTGGCGGCGAGGCCGGAGCGTGCGAACGCCTCGAGCAGTCGCACATGGTTCTTCCCCGGGTGTTCGAGCCGCGCGGGGTAGAGCAGGTAAGGTTTCCCGGCGAGACCGCATGCGCGCCGCGCTGCGAGCACGGCATCGGAGTGCGCGTCGAGAGCGGGGAAGAGGCGCGTGTTGACGCCGTTGTGCACGACGGCGATCCGCTCCGGTGGAATGCCGAGAATCCTGACCAGGTCGTCACGGGTTGCGCCGCTGACGGCGACAAGCCGTCCTGGCCGGTGGAACGCGGGAACGAGCACGCGGCGGAAATAGAACATGCGTGCCCAATCGTATTTCCGCTCGACGCGGAGCTGGGCGAGATCGTGGACGACGGCAACCGTGGGCAGGCGCGCGGAGAGTGTGATCCGCCGATTCGCAGCCGGGAGCAGCAGGACGTCCGCGCCAATTCCGCGTGCGAACGCGCCGGCGCGCCCCAGATGCCAGAGCGCGTTCAGGCCGGGCCGGAACGGGATTCCCGTGGGATGTCGCGTCGCCGCACCTTCGAGGGCGGATTCGAACGCCGCCAATTCACGCGGGTGGCCGAACACGCTGAGTCTGCCTCCCTCGGAGCGAAGCTGCGACCCGAGTGCCGGCAGGAGTTCCCGTACGTAGGTGCCGATGCCGGAGCGGCCGAGGTCGGTACCACCGAGCGAGAGCGCAATGTGCAGCGCGCGCGGACGCGACGGGCGGGCGTCGCACTCGATGGACTGCGGCGCGGTGGGCGGAGGCGGCGGTGCGGCGCGCGCGTTCATTGCGTCGATCTCCGGCAGGGCCGCCTGCGCGTCAGCCCGCGAGCAGGGGCGCGGGGCTGGCGACCCGGTTCGCCGCGTGGGCCGCCTCGGCCTCGGAGACCATCAACCGGTACATGTCGGGAATCGCCTCGACGCCCGCGGGCACGTTGGGCTGGTTGGTCATCAGCGAGGCGTAACTATGGATGGCATCGGGATGGTAGCCATGCATCGCGTGGATCGGACGCTGTCCCATGTGGCTCGGCACGATCAGCACGCCTTCGTCGAGCAGGAAGATCAGCTGGCCGAAATAGCGGTCCGTGAAGAGCGTGCCGAGCTTCGCCAGCTCGTCGTCCGAAAGAATCCTGCCTTCACGTACCAGGCGCAGGCAGGCGGTGATGCGCAGGCGGGCGTCGTCGCTGAAGAACCAGAAGCGTGCCATCGTCGAGTCGTACACGACGGCGTAGTCCTTACCCTTCTTCAACGGCAGCTGGTTGATCCGCGCGCGCAGGTCGATGTGCCGGGTGCAGTTCGCCATCCCGTGGTCGCTGAACACGTACAGCCGGACGTCCGCGTAGTGCTGACGCGCCCGTTCGAGAAGCCGGTCGATCCGCTCTTCGTACGAACGAAGCTTGCGGGGCACCTCCGGCGAGTCGTTGCCGACGCGATGCATCAGCCCGTCGAGCTCCGGCCAGTACAGGAAGGCGAAGTCGATCGACTCGCGCTCGATGTCGGCGATCAGCGCCTGGAGATTCTCCTCCTCGCCGCGCCTGGGCTCGCTGACGTGATAGGGAATGTGCCGGCCCTCGAGATGATCGAAGATGTTGATTCCGGAATTCATGCCCCGCGGCTTGAGGGGACTCTTCTTCTCGGTGAAATCGAAGTCGGCGATTTCCGAGAACGGCATGTTGTAGAGATCGAAGTAGCCGCTGAAACCCAGCTTCCGCTTCACCCATGCCGAGAGCACGTTTCTCACCCGGCGCCGGCTCGTCAGCGCCGACGGAATCCAGTGAAGCCACCGAAACGACCGGAACGGCGAGTTCACCGGATCGAACACGAAGTACGACCAGTTGCGGTGCTCGTCGGGGTACCGTCCCGAAAGGATGGAAGGAATGCACGCGGAGCTGTAGCCGAAGACGGAGCGAAGCCGGTGTCGGTATGGCGCGGCGAAGCCGACAAAGGGATCGTCCTTGACGATCTGCCAGCCGCAGGCGTCGACGAAAACGAAAAGTGCGAGCACGGGTCTCATTTGGGTGGAGGGATCAGGGGTGATTGCGGAAGTTCGACGGGTGGAGCAGGCCCGCAGCCTCGGCATTGGCGAATGCATCCTCCGCCTCTTCGTGCGCCGGCACGGGCTGCTCCAGCAGCACGAGGAACGCCCGGTCGTCGCGAAGCGGTTCGCCGCGGCAAAAGCCCTCGATGTCAGCGGCCAGTGCATCACGCAGCGCGTCCGCGCCGGCGGCCGGACCCGTCTGGTCGCGCAGCAGCGCGAGAAGCCGTTCGATCCCGTACATGCGGCCGTCCGGATCCGAGGCCTCGGTGACGCCATCGGTGTACAGCAGGAGTCCGGAGGGTCCCTCGAGTCCCGCCGATTCCTCGCGATACGTGGCATGCGGAAGGATGCCGAGCGGCGTGCCGGCGACCCGCAGCGGCCGGACGGAATCGGACGAGGTGACAATCACCGGGCAGTGACCGGCGCTTGCGGCGGTGACGGTGCGGCGGGCGAGGTCGACTGAGACAAGCTGGGCGGTGATGAACATGCCGACGGAGGACAGCTCCTCGTAGAGAAGCTCGTTGAGGCGCCCCAGCAGGTGGGCCGGCTGGCGGCCGCGGCTGACGAGCGCGCGGAGCAGGCTGCGCATGATCGTGGCGAACATGGCCGCCGGTACGCCCTTTCCCATGACGTCTGCGACGACGAGCAGGAGAGTCTGGTCGTCGAGCCTGAGCACGTCATAGAAATCGCCGCCGACCTGGCGGGCGGTCTGCCAGTGCGCGGCGAGGGTGCAGCCCGGGTGCTCGGGGAGGTGCCTCGGCAGGAGCGCGCTCTGTATCCGGTGCGCGATCTCCAACTCGTGTGCGACGATGCGCGCGTTGACCTGATCCTCGAGCTGCCGCGCGTTGATCACCTGCACCGCGAGGAATTCGGCAAAAGTCCGGATCGTCTCCGCCTCCAGCGCCGAGAAGCAGCCGTGTTCCCGGCGTCCAATCGCGAGGGTTCCAACGAGTTTCTCCCCGAAGAGGAGCGGCTGGACCAGGCCGCACGCGGAGGGTCCGGCGGCGGCGAGCGGGTCGGCGGCGTCGATGATCGCAAAAGGGGCATCGGATTCCTCGGCCGCAGCGGTGTCGCCGGGGACGTGCGGGCCGGGGAACGCGGGGCCGCCAGTCCTGAATTCCACGGGCCGGCGTGAAAACGCGGCTGCAAGCTCGACGGCTGGCGGCGGCTCGGCGCCGGAACTCAGCGGCAGGGGAGGTGCCTGCAACGCCGGGTCCGACGCGGCGAACACGTCGAGGCGCGTTGCGTCGGTCTTTGCGATGCGGACGACGTACCATCCGCCGGACGTGAGGTGCATCAGGTCGCCGAGCAGACGGCGGCCGAAACCCTCGAGGTCGTTGGTGCGGCCCAGTTCGGCGGAGCAGCGGAAGACGGCGGCGAGCGTTTCTGAACGCACGCACAGCTCCCGCGCCATCGCGCTGATCGACTGCTGGCAGGTCTCGAGCTGGCGGCGGACGTCCTCGATGGTGCCGGTGGCGACATCATGCTCGGGTCGGTGATTCTGGCGCGTGCGGGACTTTCGCATCACGAGCGTGTTCCGCCCGCGACCGCGGTAGTAGCGCACATCGTCCATGAGGGACTGGATGATGAACAGCCCGCGTCCGCTCTCACGCCGGGGGTCGATGCCGGCCGGAGGTTCCGGCAGTTCAAAGCCGGTGGTATGATCCATCACCCGCAGTTCGACTCCCGTGGCATTGAAAACCGCCTCCGCCGTGATCGGAGAGTGGACCGGGGCGTCGGCCGCGTACTGCACGGCGTTGTTGCAGGCCTCGGCGAGACAGACCTCGCATTCGAACAACTCGGCCTCGTCGAGCCCCTGCTCGCCCAGGAAATCCCTCAGCAGCCGCGTGGCGTTGCGGGCCGCCTCGAGGTCGCATTTGAACGCGATGCGGTTGGACACGCCGCGCTCCGGGGGTGATGGGTGGTCGCTCATGGGGAGGGCCGGGGCTCAGCGACGGGAGATCTCGTAGAGTTGGTGAAGCTGCGTGAGTTCGAAGAGCTGCTGGACGGGCGGGCGCGGATTCAGGAGCCGCAGGGTGACGCCGTCGCGCGAATGGTTCGCCGCCTTGTAGAGTGCGAAGAGCGCTCCGAGACCGGAGCTGTCGACGAA
>JAJYAR010000306.1 GCA_021779435.1 bacterium | reverse complement strand
CTGCCGATCACGGCGCGGCAGCGCTGGCACACGGATGGCGCGCGCGCCGGCCGCCGCCGTCGCGATCGGGAACACCGCAAACCCGTACTCCGAGAACACCACCGAATGCCTCGCATCGGCGAAACACTGCGCCAGCAACATCAGCAACTCGTGGGACCCGTTGCCCAGCGCGAGGCGCTCGACGCCGACACCGAGCTTCTCCGCCAGCGCGCGCTTCAGGGACATGCCTCTAGGATCCGGATAGCGGAACGCGTCGGGCAATGCGGCGCGCATGGCGCGCAGGGCACGTGGACTCGGCCCCAAGGGATTCTCGTTGGACCCCAGTTCCGCGATTCCCGCGCCGAAGCGTTCGCGCAAGGCGGGGAGATCGTGGCCCGGATCGTAGGCGCGCAACCTCGACGTGGCCGGATTCGCGAGCCTGCCGGCATCGAATTCCGATGCCGTGGCGCCGGAGAGTTTCCGATCAACCATGGGTGCGCATGAATTCGGCCATGAAATCGACGAGGGCTTGCGCGGCCTCGATCGGTACCGCGTTGTAGAGCGACGCCCGGATGCCGCCCAGCGCACGATGGCCTTTCAGCGCCAGCAGCCCCTCGCCCTCCGCCGCCGCGACGAAGACGGGCTCGAGTGAAGCATCGTGGAGGTTGAAGATCACGTTCATGCGCGAACGCGCAGCCGACTGGACGCGGTTGCGGTAATACCCGCCCGATCCATCGATCGCGGCGTACAGCGAGCCGGCCTTGGCTTCGTTGCGACGCTGCATCCCGGCCAGGCCGCCCTGCCCCTTGAGCCACTGGAAGGTAAGGCCGGCCAGATACCATCCCCAGGTGTTGGGCGTGTTCAACATGGAATCGGCTTCGGCCTGCTCGGCGTAACGGAAGATCCGCGGCAACGGGCGCGGCCGGCGCTCCAGCAAGTCCTCGCGCGCGATCATCACCACCAGCCCGGACGGCCCGATGTTTTTCTGCGCGCCCGCGTAGATCAGTCCGAATTTCGACACATCCAGCGGGCGCGACAGGATGTCCGATGACATGTCAGCGACCAGCGGTACGTCGCCGACCTCGGGGATCGCACGCATCTCGACGCCATGGATGGTCTCGTTGGTGGTCACGTGGACGTAGGCGGCACGCGGATCGAGCTCCCACGTCGAAGGATCGGGAATGGACGCATAACCGTCCGCCTTCGAACTCGCGGCCACGTGCGGGGCAGCGTAAAAGGCGGCTTCGCCGAAGGCCTTTTCGCCCCAGTGTCCGGTGACGACGTAGTCCGCGCGTTGTCCGTCGGCCGCTATGTTCATCGGCACCTGCGCGAAATGCTGCGTGGCCCCGCCCTGCAGGAACAGCACCTTGTAATTCGAGGGAATCGCCAGCAGTTCGCGCAAATCGGCTTCAGCCCGGGCCGCCATCTCCATGAAGGCCTTGCCGCGGTGGCTCACTTCCATCACCGACGCGCGCGCACCGTCCCATTCCAGCAGCTCCTCCCGGGCTCGTTTCAGGACTGCCTCCGGCAACGCTGCAGGCCCGGCACTGAAATTCCACGCTCGCGACATGATGGGGCTCCCTCGACAGGTACGGACTCACCAGCGGAAATACAGGAACATCGCGATGATCGCGGCCAGCACCAGCGCGGCGCCGATCAGCCACCCGATTTCGCCGTGCACGACATTACCCGGTTCCGGCTCCGGGGGCGTCGGCGCGCCCGGCGGCAACGACGCCACGTGCGATGCGTACTGCATGGCGGGCGCCTCGACCACCAGGCGGTGTTCTCCCAGCACGACCTGGTCATCAGCACGCAGCCGGATGCGTCGGTTGCAACGCCAGCCATTGACGCGTGCGGCAGTGCTTTCCGATTCGAACACGAGCCCGGCGTCGTCGAGGATGACCCGGCACCGGTAAGCCAGTTCCCCGAAATGACGACTGCCCGCTCCCAGCGACAACTCCGATGTCACCGGCAGTGCCGTGCCTGCCGACGCCCCCGATACTACACGCAACGCGACAGGCCCGAGCTGCATACCGGAGCCGTTCTCCTCCCCGGCCGGTGGCGGCTCCGTGTCGGCGGCGACCAGCAGTTTGCTGGAACCCAGCGTCACCGTGTCGCCGTAACGCAGCAAGGCCTTTTCGCGCACCGCGCGCGCATTGACGTACACCCTTTGGCATCCGGGCCGCACCGCCAGCAGCAAGCCGCGCGAATCCGCGGCGATGGTGATGTGATGCGGCTCCGCCCCCGCCCCGGCCGGGACGAAATGGTCGTCCGGCGCGCTGCCTATGTGAACGGGACCGTCACCGAAGGCAACGGGATCGCGGGCCGGGTGGAGGCAAACGATGCGCATGACGAACCTTGCCGAAATGCGCTCAAATGTAGCATGGCGTCCCGCCGTACCGGTCGCGCATCCATGCCAGTCATCGACATCAGACATCCCCATTCGATCGGCAAGCCGGCTTGCCGTGCCGCCATCGATGCAGTCGCCGGCGACCTGGCCCGACGCTACGGGCTGGACGTCATCCGTTGGAATGGCGATGCCCTTGAGTTCTCCGGACGCGGCCTCTCTGGCAACTTGGCCGTCGGCGACGACGAGGTCCACGCCAGCATCCGGATGGGCGCGATGCTCGGTCTGCTGCGCCCGGTCATCGAGACCGAAATCCTGCGGCAATTGAGGGAACGCATCGGCTGACGATAGCGCCGCGCTTTCGCACGTGGCCGCATCGTGGCACAATGGCCCGTTCAGTAACCCGCTCACAGCAGCCCATGGCCAAAGACGACGTCATCGAAATGGAAGGCACGGTGCAGGAAACCCTGCCCAACACGATGTTCCGCGTGCAGCTCGAAAACGGGCACGTCGTAACAGCCCACATTTCAGGCCGCATGCGCAAGCACTACATCCGCATCCTCACCGGCGACAAGGTCAAGGTCGAGATGACGCCATACGACCTGACCAAGGGGCGGATCACCTACCGCATGAAATGATGCAGCCCCCGGGCGCCTGCGGCGCAAGCGACGACGGCGGCCATCGGCCGCCGTTTTTCGTTGCACGCCAGGCGCATTCGAGCCGTCACTCGACCACGGCCGGCAACTTCTCGGCAGCTTCGGTGGCGACGCTCAGTTCGTCGTCCTGCACGTCGAGGCTGACCTTGCCACCATCGGCCAATTTTCCGAACAGGAGTTCGTCGGCGATCGCGCGCTTGACCTTGTCCTGGATCAGCCGCGACATCGGACGCGCGCCCATCTGCGGGTCGAATCCGTGTTCGGCCAGCCAGCGACGGGCCTCCGGGGAGACGTTCAGTCCGACGCGCTTCTCCAGCAGCTGCGCTTCCAGTTCGATCAGGAACTTGTCCACGACCCTCAGGATGTGCTCGAAATCGAGTGGCTTGAACTGCACGATCGCATCGAGGCGATTGCGGAATTCCGGCGTGAAGGTGCGACGGATCACTTCCATCGCGTCCATGGCGTGGTTCTGCGCCACGAAACCGATGCTGCGGCGCGAAGCCTGGCGTGCGCCGGCGTTGGTCGTCATCACCAGGATCACGTTGCGGAAATTCGCCTCGCGACCGTTGGTGTCGGTGAGCACGCCATGGTCCATGATCTGCAACAGGATGTTGAACAGGTCCGGATGGGCTTTTTCGATTTCATCCAGCAGTAGCACGCAATGCGGATGCTTGACCACCGACTCCGTGAGCAGGCCGCCCTGGTCGAACCCGACGTAGCCCGGGGGAGCGCCGATCAGCCGCGACACCGAATGCGGCTCCATGTACTCGGACATGTCGAAGCGCACCAGCTCGATGCCGAGCTGCAAGGCAAGCTGGCGCGTGACTTCGGTCTTGCCGACGCCGGTCGGGCCCGCGAACAGGAAATTGCCGATCGGCTTGTCGGGGCTGCCCAGGCCCGAACGCGCCATCTTGATCGCCGACGCCAGCGTGTCGATGGCCTGGTCCTGGCCGAAGATCACCATCTTCAGATTGCGATCGAGGTTCTTCAGCACGTCGCGGTCGGAAGCCGACACCTGCTTCTGCGGGATGCGCGCCATGCGCGCGACGATGTACTCGACCTCGCCGACGTCAACCTTACCGGTGCGCTTGTCGTCGGGCAGTAGGCGCTGGTGGGCGCCGGCC
>JAJYAR010000305.1 GCA_021779435.1 bacterium | reverse complement strand
CAAGGACGAAGGGGAAGCCGTCCGCTGGTTCCGCCTTGCCGCCGAACAAGGAGATATCGAGGCGCAGCGCTATCTTGCGTTTGCGCTGCTGCATGGCCGCGGCGTGCCGGAAGATGTCGTGGAAGGGATTCGCCGCCTTCGCCTTGCCGCCGATGCCGGCGACGCACCGGCGCAGCGCGAAATGGGATATCACCATGCCGTGGGGTCGGGCGTTGCGCTGGACGAGGCGCAGGCCGTGCACTGGTTTCGCCTGGCGGCCGAGCACGGAGATGCGATCGCGCAGTATGACCTTGGTTATGCGCTGGCAAACGGGTACGGCGTGGCGAAGAACCCCGTGGAGGCTGCCGAGTGGTACCGATCGGCGGCCGAGCATGGCAGACCCGAGGCCCAGAGCGCATTGGCCATCGCCTACGAACGCGGGATCGGCGTCGCCGTCGACTATGAAAGGAGCCTCCACTGGAACCGGCTCGCCGCCGGGCAAGGGTACGCCGAGGCCTGCAACAGCCTGGGCCGGATGTATGAAAACGGCCTGGGCGTAACGAAGGACCTGGAAGAGGCGCGACATTGGTATGCGGAATGCGCGCACAAGAAATCCGCCGCGAACCCGCAGCACCCGGAAACGCACGACGGACGGACCGCCGACGACCGGGGGGATTCGACGCCATCGGGCTCGAGGCCCTCGATTTTCGGAGCCTCGATGTCCGCAGCCTCGACGTCCGGAGCCTCGATACGCGGCGCGGAATCGATCGTCGACTTCCTCGACGCGGCATTCGCGGGCTTCATAGGGCTGGGTGCCGTGCGCGGCGAGATCTTCCGGCAGGCGAGCTACATTCACGTGCAGAGTCTGCGCGCGCGCCAAGGGCTCAGCGTCCCCCACTTTCCGTCCCGGCACATGGTCTTCATCGGCAACCCCGGGACCGGCAAGACCTCGGTGGCTCGGATCATTGCCGGCCTCTATCTCCGACTGGGCATATTGAAGACCGACAAAGTCGTCGAGACCGACCGCGCGGGCCTGGTTGCGGAGTACGTCGGCCAAACGGCGGTCAAGACGCACAAGATCGTGGAATCCGCCCTCGGCGGCATCCTGTTCATCGATGAGGCCTACTCCCTTGCCAAGGGCGGCGAACAGGATTTCGGCCGCGAAGCGATCGAAACGCTGCTGCAGCTGATGGAGAACCATCGCGACGACCTGGTGGTGATCGTGGCAGGCTACGTATCCGAGATGGAAGAGTTCATCAACTCGAATCCCGGCCTCGCGTCGCGTTTCAACCGGTACATCCGGTTCCCCGACTACAGCGCTGCCGAGCTGCTGCAGATCCTCATCCACTTCTGCGAGCAGGCCTCCTACACCCTGAGCGACACGACGAATTCCGGCCTGCAAGCGCTGTTCGCGCGCGAGATCCGACAGCAGCGGCAGCACTTCGGAAATGCCCGATACGTTCGCAACCTGTTCGAGAAGATCGTCGAAGCACAGGCTCAGCGCGTGGTCTGGATGTCCCAGGTGTCGACCGCCGATCTGAAGTCGATCCTCGCGGTCGACGTCGAAAAGGCGACGGGATCCCCACTGCCGGCGGATGGCGACGTCGAAGCGAGCCATGAGGCGGCGCTGAAGCGCCTCGACGGTCTGGTCGGGCTGGAACGAGTCAAGGCGCAGGTGCACCGCCTTTGCGACTTTGTCCGCATCCAGCACGCGCGTGCCGAAACGGGGAGGCGGGCGCCGGTCGGGTTTTCCCAGCATCTCGTGTTTGTCGGCAACCCCGGGACCGGCAAGACGATGGTCGCGCGGATCCTTGCCGACCTCTATTACACGTTGGGAATCACCGCTTCCAACCATCTCATCGAGGTGGACCGCGCCGGACTGGTCGCCGGCTACGTCGGTCAATCGGCACTCAAGACGCGGCAGGTGCTGGAATCGGCCATCGGCGGCATCCTCTTCATCGATGAAGCGTATGCCTTGGCGCAAGGCACCGGGGAAAGCGACTTCGGCAAGGAAGTCATCGATACGCTCCTCAAGACCATGGAGGACTATCGCGACCGTCTGGTGGTCATCGTTGCCGGATATACCGACCCGATGCGGGTGTTCATCGAAAGCAATCCCGGGCTGCGTTCGCGCTTCAACCACTACATCGAGTTCGACGACTATGAACCGAACGAACTCTTCGGAATTTTCGAGTCCTTTTGCCGCGACTCCGAGTACGTACTGGAGCCCACCGCGGAATCGTTCCTGCGCAACCGGTTCCAGCAGTTGTACGACGCGGGCCGGACAACCGACAACGGTCGCTTCGTCCGCAACCTGTTCGAGCGTTGCGTCGAAGTGCAGGCGGACCGGATCTCCCACAGCGGCGACGGGGCCGTGGCGAACCTCAACACCCTGAACTCCGCGGATGCCGCCGCCGCGCTCCAGGAAGTCCTGGCGGGCATCGCGGAACCTGGTTTTCATCCCCTGGCGGCAGGCGGTCCTGGAGCGCAATAGCGTAGCGCGGGGCAGGAGATCCAGCGCCTGGGCATCCCGGCTGATGCGCTGATTGCGGAGACCGTTCCCGGGTGATGACCGGCGTGCGGCGTAGCCGTGTCAGCCCAGCCCGAGCCCACCCCACACCGCCCAAGGATCGACAACTCCAATTCCGCAGTCATCGAAATCGCGCATGTTGCGGGTCGCAATGCTCGCCCCGCGGGAACGGGCCATGCCGCCGATCATTGCATCGAATTGGCGGATCGGCTTCCCGGCTGCCCGCCGCGCAGCGCCGATTTCCGCAAAGGCAGCCGCCGCGTCGGCATCAAAACTCAAAACGCGTCCGTCGAAGTCTTCATTGAAAATCGCCAGGGCCGCGTCCCACAAACCCGGACGACGCGTGCCGTCGGATAGCAATCGAATCCCATACAGGACTTCGCCCCTCGTTACCGTCGTCGTGAACAACGACGACAACGACTGGCCTTTCAACCACGCCAAAACGCGGGGGTCGGGTGCCGCCTTCAGGACTTCGGAAAGAACACCGGAGCATCGTTCCTGCAGCATTTTTCCTCGCCGGGCTCGCCGAAAGCGGGCACCCTGAAAACGGAAAAGCAGGCGAAAACGGGGTGAAACCGAGTGAGACGGAGTGAGCGGGACTCGAGATGTTTCCCGAGGAGATTCAGCGACTTACGAGGATATTGAGTGGGGTGGCTGATGGGACTCGAACCCACGACAACCGGAATCACAATCCGGGACTCTACCAACTGAGCTACAGCCACCGCAAACGGCCGGGAACCTGGCCTGCCCGGCCGGACTCGAACCAGCGACCCTCAGCTTAGAAGGCTGATGCTCTATCCAACTGAGCTACGGGCAGGAACGAACGGGCCCGGGGGGTCGCGAAACTACTGGTCGGGGCGAGAGGATTCGAACCTCCGACCCCCTGCGCCCAAGGCAGGTGCGCTACCAGGCTGCGCTACACCCCGAAAGCGCGACATGATACCGTGTTTTGCGCCGTTCGGCACGGTCTCACCCTGCGGACTCGCTCCTGGCTTCCTCCACCGCGCCGCCCGCGACCGGCAGGATGCGCGCAGCCGGCAGCCAGGCGGTGAACCGGCTGCCGCGATCGACCTGCGATTCGATTTCCAGGCGTCCGTCGTGACGCAGCACGACGTGCTTGACGATCGCCAGACCGAGCCCGGTGCCGCCGGTGCCGCGCGAGCGGCCCTTTTCGACGCGGTAGAACCGTTCGGTCAGGCGCGGAATGTGCTCGGGGGCGATGCCGATTCCGCTGTCGGCGACCTCGAACACCGCACCGCCGGCCGCGGCCGCCCAGCGCAGGCGCACCGTGCCGCCATCGGGCGTATAGCGGACGGCGTTGATCGCGAGATTGCCGAATGCGCTGCGCAGTTCGTCGCGGCTGCCGCGCACGTGCCACGGCGTCTCGACGTCGACGACGATGCGATGGCGCCCGGCGGAAAGCGTCCGCGCCTCGTCGGCCACCTCCCGGACGAGCTGTCCGACGTCGACGTCCTCGGCCTGGACCGAGGCTTCCGATTCCAGGCGGGACAGCATCAGCAGGTCCTCGATCAGGCGGTGCATGCGGTCGGCCTGCTCCATCATGAGCTGCAGATGGTTTCGTCGCACCGGACCGAGGTCGATATCGGAATCGGCAAACG
>JAJYAR010000304.1 GCA_021779435.1 bacterium | reverse complement strand
CATCGCGCCCGAGGTGCTCACCGTGGTCCGCCGGGCCGCCGAAATCCAGGGGCGTTCCGTCAGCGACTTTGTTATCGCAGCCGCCCAGGAAGCGGCGCAAAAGACAGTGGCCGAGGCCGAGGTCATTCGTCTATCGCGCGCGGCGCAGGAGCAGTTCGGAAAGATCCTCGCCAAACCGCCCAAACCAACTGCCGCACTGAAAAAGGCCTTCGCGCGTCATAAAGCGCTTGTTCGAAATAAGTGAACGAAACCTTCCGGATCGAGCTGCTGGGCGAACAGCATGATCGGACTCGCTTCACGAGCGGTTCCGCTGCCCTGGATCGGTATTTTCAGACGCAGGCCTCCCAGGACGTCAGACGCCGCATCGCCACCTGTTTTGTCGCAGTAAGCCGGGACACCGCCGAAACCGCCGGTTACTACACTTTAAGCGCGGCAAGCGTGGCTTTGGACACCCTATCGCCGGAATTCGCCAAGAAACTGCCGCGGTACCCCGTTGTGCCGGCGGTACTGCTCGGCCGCCTCGCCGTCGCTCGCACCCATCAGGGAATCGGCCTCGCGGGCGTCTTGGTCGCCGACGCCCTGAAACGCGTCGCCCGCGCGGAACTCGGCGTCTTTGCCATGATTGTCGATGCAAAGGATGAATCGGCCCGGCGCTTCTACGAGCGGTACGGCTTCGCGCTTCTGCCCGGCCAACCGCGGCGTTTGATCCTGCCGATTGACGCCGCGCTCCGCCGGCTTGCGTCGGATTAGGGGATCTCTCACCAAGGGAGACAATGCGGAGGCGAAACGCGCGCACACCTGGTGGCTTCGGCGAGTTATGGCGACATTTCTACTTTGCCTTGACAACCCCCCTGGCCCAACTTGCTTCTTTTTTCCGCTTCGGATAGAGTAAGGCCACTGGAGGGATAGAGAATGGCATTTTGCGCTAGCTGTGGAGCACAAGTTGACGGGCGGTTCTGCCCAAAATGCGGAGCCTCGCAAGGAGACCCCGCGGGAGCCACGGCGGCTCCCCAACAACCCGCCTATGCGCCGCCGCCCCCCGCGCAACCCGTCGCCGGAGGCATGGACGACAACATGGCCGGCGCGCTCTGCTACCTGCTCGGCTTCATCACCGGCGTCCTCTTCCTGGTGCTCGAGCCCTACAACAAGCGACCGTTCGTGCGCTTCCACGCGTTCCAGTCCGTCATCTTCAGCGTCGGCTGGATCATCCTCTCGATCGCCCTTTCCATCGTCATGGGCATCATGTCCGCGGTCATGCACATGTGGCTCGTCTTCCTGCCCCTGCGCCTGCTCATCTACCTGCTCGGCCTCCTGCTCTGGCTGTTCTGCATGTACAAGGCCTACAACCGCGAACTCTACCAACTGCCCATCGTCGGCCCCATGGCCGCCAAGCAGGCCGGCTCATAGGCCGCGCGCCCGCAAGTACTGAACCAGCCCGGCCGCGTCATCGGTGATGATGGCCTCCGCGCCCCAGGCGAGCGCCTGCTCCCAAGCGCGCTCGCCATTCACCGTCCACACCAGCGTCTCCACCCCCGCCGCCCGCGCTTCTTCAAACCAGTTCGCATCCACCAGCCGCCACGCCACCGACACCGCCCCTGTCTCCGCCTCCGCCGCAATCTCCGCCGCCGCCCTCGGCTCTCCCTCCCACAGCGCCGCGCAAGGCAACTCCGGCGCAATCCGCCGCATCGCCCGCGTCACGCGAAAATCGAACGATTGAATCAGGCTCCGCCGCTCCAGTCCCCACGCCCGCACCGCCCCGGCCACCATCTCCGCGAATCTCTCCGGCGCAGGCGCAAGCTCCGGCCGATCCGGAAAACTCTTCACTTCAAGATTGAACCCGAACTCCGCGCGGCCCGCGAGCGCCAGCACATCCGCAAGCAGCGCGCATCCCCGAGATCGCGCCTCCTCGCCGGTCACGTCCCTCAGCAACGCGCCATCCGGCTTCAGCCACGGATCGTGCGAAACAACGAGCGCGCCGTCCCGCGCCACGCCCAGGTCCAGCTCAATAAAATCCGCTCTCGCTTCGATCGCACACACGAACCCTGGCACCGTGTTCTCAGCAAACTCGAGCGGCGCGCCCCGGTGCGCATGCACCCGCGGCCTATCGCGACGCACGGTCCACGCCCGAACCCGCCCGCGCCGGCCGAAACCGCTCCTCGCCCAACCCCAGGTTCCACTCGATCCGCTCCACCCGGATCAACTGCCGCTCGCCTGTGTCGCGCGATACCGACTCCACCCGGAACGGTGCCTGCATCCCGCCGCTTTCGCGATAATCGCCGAACGTCCAGTCGATCAGCGCTTCCCGCCCGCCGATCACCCGCCCGCCCGTCCGCCGCGTCTCCAGCCACGAGTCCGGGTCCAGAAAGCAATAGAAAACATTCCCGTCCTTCAGCCGCAGCATCACCTTATACAACTGCTTGCCGTCCATCGCCGCCCGCCCGTCGTAGCGCACCGTCGCTCCGCGCTCGCGCACATCGAGCAGACCGTCGTCGAACTCGGCGTCCTCCCGCAACGTGTCCACATCGTCGCCATGAAGCCGCCGCGCCTCGAGCCAACCCTCGCCGTCGGTCCCCGTCTGGCTCCACGCCAGCACGCCGTCGAACCCGCGCACATAGCTCCGGCCCTCCACTGTGACTTCTGTCCGGATCTCTCGCGTGTCCCCTACCCGCAGCCGTTCGAGCCGCAGCGTCCCCTCGACGCCGTCCATCGTGATGCGCCCGCGCAGCCGCTCGCTCCGCGTCTGCTCCAGCCGCTCGACGCCCCCGCGCGCCGCCAGGTTTTTCGCAATGAGTTCGTCCACGGTCTGCGCCCGCGGCGCCATCGCCGCCAGCGCCAGAACCGCGAACCGGATCATGCCTCCGCCGGTTCTTCCGCCGTGTCCCTCGTCACGCCGCACTCGCAACAGTCGCTGCAGCGCCCGCACCGTTGGCACCGGTGATTCGCGCACGCGTCCTTCGCGCAGTACACGCAAATCTCAGTCGACGGCTCCCCGCAGATGCTGCATTCAAACACAAGCGTCTCCACTTTCGTCGTCCCGTTCACCACGCTCACTTCCCTTTCCCGTAGGGTTTCTGTTGGCTCAAGGCCGCGCGGCATCGCTGCGCCTCGTGGTCCATCACCTGGTATTCCTGCTCGCGCTGCGACGCCAGGTCGGTCAGATACTGGCGGAACTGCGCGACGTTCCGGCTCCCTTCGTCCACCACCCCTTGCATCACGTCCGCCGTCGCCGGGTTATCGTACTTGCGCACGCCTGCGATCAACGTGGCCAGCTCCCCATCGAGCGCTTCCATCCGGAAATACGTGTCCATCGCCAGGCTCAGCTTGTCCGGGTCCGCCGAAAGCCGCTTCGCCGAAGTCAGAAAGTAGTCGGCCTCGTTCGCCGCCGTCGCCTTCTGCTGCACATAGGCATACGGCGCGCCCGCCTTCACCCACTGCTCCGGCTGCATCTGCGTAAGCAGCGGCTTCAGCCTTCCGGTCTGCGCCTGCAGGGCGTCCAGCGTCTTCCGCACGTCCCACGGCGCCGCCACCCCTTTGCTCTGCGCCGCCGGCGTCTGCCCCATCCCGCACACCATGCCCCCGGCCACCAGCAGCATCAGACAAGTCTTCATTCCTGGATCGCGCTCCCTCACCAGTTTCGCACGGCAACTTTCCGCCGGGTCCGCCCGCTTGGCCGCCCGGGGAACCGTTTGTGGTACAACGTGGGTACCGCGTTCCTGGCCAGGCCTCCACCTGAGCTCCGGGCCTGCCCGAAAACAATCGACCTCATCTCGAAAGGGTCAAGTCGTCTGTGAAGGAATGCGCTATGGAATCCCTTACCGTCCCACCGCCGCCTCGGCGATATTTTATTTCTCAAACCGGCAGGTCCGTTATGAAATGCCTTCCTACACTCGGCCGGGCGATTTTACTCGCGCTGACAATGTCCTTTCCCGGCGCGCTCGTGGCGCAGCCCACAATCGTCGCGGTCGTTAACTCGGCCTCCTGGCAAAGCGGCCTTCCGGCCGGCGGGGCGTTGGCTACGGCGTTTGTCTCCGGCCTGCCAGGTCTGACGCCCGGAACTTACGCGGCGCCGCCATCGCAGCCGCTACCCTACACCCTCGTCGGGGTGACCGTCGTCGTGAACAACGATTACGCCCCCC
>JAJYAR010000013.1 GCA_021779435.1 bacterium | reverse complement strand
TCTGGAACACACGGAAGCGAACGAAGAGAACGGCGTCGCCGGCGGGACCTTACGACCGGAATCTGACTTCAACGCGGTGCTGTCACTCCGCTGGCAACGATCCCAAACTCCGGCCTCGCGGAGGCCGGCTACATCAACCGCCGAACGAGATGCCTTGTTGTAGCCGGGGTCCGTGACCCCGGGGCATTGTTCGAGGCACGGACCGCTTGGGTGAAAAGCCTCAGTCAGCGCTTAGCGCGGGCGAGCGCTGCATGCCGGAACAGCACGATGCAGTCCGATCCGTCCTCAGTCTCGAGCCACTGGGGCTCGAGTGCGGCGAACTCCCGATCGATCGCCTCCTGCAAGCCGCCGACTTCGATCACGACGATGCCGTGCGGCAGGAGTCGCTCCACGGATTGGCGCAGGAGCTTGCGAATGATCGCCAGCCCGTCGTTGCCGCCATCGTGCGCCATCCGCGGCTCGGCCGCGAACTCCGGGTCCTGCGCGTCGACAAGCGCGGTCGGCTCGTAGGGTGGGTTGCTAAGGATGATGTCGTACTTCGCTGTTGGGACGGCATCCAGCACGTCGCTCCTGAACAGATGGACGCGACGGTCGAGCTGATGCTCGCGGACATTGATGGACGCGACTTCGAGCGCGTCGGCGGAGAGGTCACAGGCGTCGACCTGCGCCCCGGGAAACTGGTGCGCCAGCAGGATCGCGAGGCAACCCGAACCGGTGCACACGTCGATCGCGCGGGTCACCTGCGAACCTCCGGCGGGCAGCCACTCGCCGAGCTGCTCCGGAATGATTTCCAGAAAATAGCTGCGTGGGATGATCACGCGTTCGTCGACGTAGAAACGGTGTTCGCCGAGCCAGGCCTCCTTCGTGAGATAGGCGGCGGGCACCCGGTCCAGGATGCGCCGGCGGAACACCTGCTCGAGTCGCGCCCGCTCCTGGGCGGAAAGCCGCTGCTCAAGCACCGACGGGTCGGAATCGAGCGAGAGACCGAGTGTTCGCAGGATCAGGTAGAGCGCCTCATCGTGGGCGTCCGTCGCGACCTGTCCGAGGGCGACCTGGTGCGCTGCGTACAGCTCCTGGGCGAGTGCGAGCCACGCGCCCGGGGTGCCGGGTTGCGGCGCCCGCGCAAACGGATCACCGCTCGTTGGATTCCGGCGCGACGACGTGGGCATGGTTGTGGATATGCTCAGGGCAATAGCACTGGTCGCCCGCGCACTTGGAGCAGTACCGGAAGTCCATCTCCGGGTTGGTCAGGTCGGTCTTGCCGCACACGTGGCAGACGTGACGCGGCTGAGCTTCCTCGCGAACGCGGCGGGTCCGCTGTTCCGCGGTGCGTCTTCCCTGGCGAACGCCGCGCAGCATCGCTCCGGCGAAAAACGCGAGAAACGTCACCACGATCGCGGAGATCTGCAGCCGCAGCGCCATCGTGCCGACGGCAAATTGCCACGCGTAGAGCACCCAGGTCAGCAGCGCCAGCCACTTGATCTTCACGGGCAGCACGAAGAACAGCAGCAGCTGGAAGTCGGGGTTGATGAACGCGAAGGCGAGAAACACCGAGCTGAGAAGGTAGAGGTTCGTCACCTCGTATTGCGGCGTCAGGAAGGACACCGCCACCGTCAGCACCCAGCTAGAGAGCAGGAAGACATTGTACCGAAACACGCCCCAGTAACTCTCGAGCGCGGCGCCCATGAGATAAAACAGGTACCAGCCGAACGCGACAAACACGTAACCCATCGCACTGCCTGGAAGCGGGACGAGAAAGAGGAACGTGAACGCGCGCCACCACTCGCCCTGCATCAGGAGCACGGGTGCGTAATTCAGATGCTCGCCGTCGATGAGACGCAGCATCCGGGTGAGCAGCACGAACACCTGCCCGATGACGAGGTACAGGGTCAGATTCGGCAGGGCGAACCTGCCAAAGATGCGTTCAAGACGGTCGAGCAGCGACATGACGGGAAGAGCAGGAAGATGAACCAGGAGAAAGGCAACAGGGCCAAGGGGTAAGTACCAAGTGCGAAGGAGCGGGTTCCCAGGCCGTCGCTTGGAAGGCCGGGCGGGACCGCCGGGTCCGCCCTGTCTCTATCTTATGGACGCTTGGCATTCGGGATTTCGCGCCTGAGTGCGGGGTGAGGTCGTCCTGCCGGGCTGAAGCTGCTTCGCCCCGGAGGCGGTCCCAACGGTCCCGCCCTATCTTCAAGGCAGGATGGGCGGGGTGCGGAGACCCCGCCGTGCCTGGAAGCACCCGACCGGCGGCACGCACCTGGCGCTTGGACCTTGAGACCTGGCACTTCTCAGCGTGGCGAAGGCCGCGCTCAGTACACGTTCTCCTCAAGCAGTGCGAACAGCTCGGCCTCGTTGATCCGGCGCTGCTGCATGCTGTCGCGCTCGCGAAGCGTGAACGTGCCGTCCTTCTCGATCGTGTCGAAGTCGATGGTGACGCACCACGGTGTGCCGATCTCGTCCTGCCGGCGATAGCGCCGTCCGATCGCGCCTGCCTCGTCGTAGAACACCGCGTACTTGCGCTTCAGCTTCGCGTACAACGCCTGGGCGCGGGCGACGAGCGGCTCCTTGTTTTTGAGGAGCGGGAGAACGGCGACCTTGACGGGAGCGACGCGGGGCGAGAGCCGGAGCACGGTGCGCTTCTCGACATTGCCCTTGTCGTCCTTGACCTCTTCCTCGGCGTACGCGGCGCAGAGGACGGCCAGCAGAATGCGATCGACGCCGACGGCCGGCTCGATGACGTGCGGGACGACCTTCTGCTTCGTGGCCTCGTCGAAGTACGTCTGCGGAACACCGCTGGTCTTCTGGTGCTGCTGGAGGTCGTAGTCGCTGCGGGCGGCGATTCCCCACAGTTCCTGCACGCCGAACGGATACTTGAACATGATGTCCACCGTGCGGCGGGAGTAGAAGGCGAGTTTCTCCTTCGGGTGCTCGAAGAGGGACAGATGCGAAGAGGGCAGGCCGATCGAGACGAGCCAGTGCTGGCACCACTGCAGCCATTCCTCATGGCACTTCAGCCAGTCGGCGTCCGGATGGATGAAGTACTCCATCTCCATCTGCTCGAATTCGCGGGAACGGAAGATGAAGTTGCGCGGAGTGATCTCGTTGCGGAACGACTTTCCGATCTGGGCGATGCCGAACGGCAGCTTCACGCGACCGGTGTCGGTCACGTTGCGGAAATCGACGAACATGCCCTGCGCCGTCTCCGGCCGGAGGTACGCGACGGCTGAGGAGTCGCGCATCGGGCCGACGTACGTCTCGAACATCATGTTGAACGCGCGCGGCGGGGTGAGGCTGCCCGGCTCGCCGGTGGCGGGCGACGGAATCTGCGAAATCTCCTCGGGCTTGGCCTCGGTCATGTCGCGCGGCTGCACCGGCGCGAGCTGGCCCTGGATCGCCTTCTTGCGTTTGAAGCTCTCGGCGGCCTCCTGCAGTTCGGCGGACGTCCTCTCGCTCTCGAGTGCGGAAACGTAGCCCACGGTCTTCCCGTCGACGACGACCGGCGCGAAGAACAGCTGGTCGGCGCGATAGCGCTGTTTGCTCACCTTGCAATCGACGAGCGGATCGGTGAACCCGGCGACGTGGCCCGACGCCTCCCACACCTTGGGGTGCATGATGATCGACGTTTCGATGCCGACGACGTCGTCGCGGCGGCGGACCATGTCGTTCCACCAGCAGTCGCGGATGTTCTTCTTCAACTCGACGCCGAGCGGACCGTAGTCGAAGAAGCCGTTCACACCGCCGTAGATCTCAGAGGACTGGAAGATGAAACCGCGGCGCTTCGAGAGCGCGACGATGGCATCCATGGACACGGCGGGTGTGGAGGAATCGGCGGACATAAGGCGCGAGAGTTAGCCGGGTGCGGGCGCGGCGGTCAATTCCGGGTTGCGGATTGGCCCGCGTCCGCCGCACCCGATCGCGGCTCAATTCGCACACTTCCCGGTGAACCGTCGCCCGTTGGATCGCACTATCTTCCGATGCAAACCTCCGACGAAGGCACCCTCACGCGGCTCCGTCTGCTCCTGCGCATTACCGAGGATAGCGAACAGGGGTATGTGACGGCCGAGCAGGGGCTTTCGGACATCGACCTCGTTCGGGAGCTGGAGAAATACCGCAAGGAGCGGTCCAAGATCGCCGCCGAACTCCGGAAACGGATCCGGGACCTGAGGGGCGACCCGGACGTCGGGACCACGGCGGTCGGCGCGCTCCATCGGCGGCTCATCGAGGTGCGCGCCGAGCATTCCGCGAATCCCACGGAAGCGGTGCTGTCGGAAGTGGAGAGAGGGGAGGATGTTGCGGTGGACGCCTTTCGGGCGGCTCTCCGGCAGACCGACATTGACGCGCTCTCCCGCAAGGCGCTCGAGCACCATTACGAGCTTGTGCAGGCGGCCCATGATCGCGTGAAGCAACTCCGCGACCGGTTGACCTGCGCCCGCGCGTGAGGCGGCGGCCGGCCTCCGGGAAGGCAGTAGATCCAGTCTTGCCGATCCCAAACCGGTGGAACCACGAGCACGAAAAACACGAAAGAGATCGGATCACCGCCACGCCTTCGCGTCTGTTCGCGTACTTGGCGGTTCACCTGCCTCGTTCCGTCGGAGGACTCACGCAAAGACGCAAAGGCGCAAAGAAAACGAGCCGGACAACGAGGCCTGCCCGTGGCTGCGCCAGCGAGCCGACGCCCTGTCGATCCCCGGCCTCGCGGAGGCCGGCTACACCGAGCCATCGCACGCCAGCGTCTGACGTAGCCGGGGTTCCTGACCCCGGTGGCTGCGGCTCCTCCGCGAGGAATTCCGGGCACGGCGGGTGCGATCCGGAGTCTGTTGTCGGCGGGACAAATGACGTTGCTCGCCGGCTGCGCCGTTTCCGAACATCCCTACAATCATGAAGAAGTCACTTTCGGTGGGCTCCCTGCTCCTCGGTCTGGTCGTCACGGCATTGTCCGCTGCGTGCGCCTTTGGCGGCGAAACCGCGGCCGCCGTTCAGAATGGTCCGCAAAGCCAGGCCGGCGGGAATGCCGCTCCGGCGCCTGAAAAGAATGCACCGCGGCCGCCCCTCCGCCTGCAGATCGACACGCACACCATCAACCGCAACGCGCCCGACCGGATCAGTTACGCGCCGATTGTGAGCCGCACGGCGGCGAGCGTCGTGTATGTCTATTCCACGAGGCGCGTCCGGGGCCAGGATCTCACGCCGTTTCTGAACGACCCGCGCTTCCGTCAGTTCTTCAACGTGCCCGAGCACAGGAACCGGATGCCGGACCGCACTGAACGCGGCCTGGGATCGGGCGTGGTGATTTCCGCGGACGGCTACATCCTGACGAACAATCACGTGGTCGAGGACGCCGACGAAGTGACGGTGTCGATTGGCGAATCGACGAAGAAGTACACGGCGCGCGTGATCGGGCGCGACTCGCTGGCGGACATCGCGGTGCTGAAGATCGAGCCGAACGGTACGCTCGTTCCGGCCACGCTCGGCGACAGCGACCAGCTCCAGGTCGGGGACGTCGTGCTCGCGATCGGGAATCCCTTCGGCATCGGTCAGGCCGTCAGCCGCGGCATTGTCAGCGCACTCGGCCGGGGCGAACTTGGGCTGGAGCAGCTGGAGGACTTCATCCAGACGGACGCCGCCATCAACCCGGGCAACTCCGGTGGCGCGCTGATCGACAGCGATGGCCGCGTGGTCGGCATCAACACCGCGATTCTCAGCAGCAGCGGAGGGTTCAACGGCGTGGGTCTCGCCATCCCCATCAACCTCGTGCGGTTTGTCGTGGAACAGATCGTGGCCAAGGGCCGCGTCGACCGCGGCTTCCTCGGCGTGTCCACGCAGGACCTGACCGAGGACATCGCGGCATCGTTCAACGCCGACCGAGGCGCCCTTGTGAACGAGATCACGCCGGACAGCCCTGCCGAGAAGGCGGGATTGAAGGCCGGCGACGTCATCCTGAAGGTCAACGACAGGGAAGTCCGGGATGGACGTCACCTGCAGCTCCTCATCACCCAGCTCGCCCCCGGTGCGGATGTGACGCTCCAGTTCCTGCGCGAAGGGAAGCCGAATACGGTGAACGTGAAGCTCGGGCTGCGGCCTAACCAGCAGTCGACGGACAGACGCGGAACAGGGCAGTCGCCGGGTGACGATGTGGGTGTGTTGAACGGCGTGGGGGTCGGTGAAATCACCCCCGATGTTCGGGAGCAGCTTTCGATTCCGGCGCGGATCACCGGAGCGGTCATCACCAGCATCGATCCGGAATCTCCCTCGGCCCGGCAGGGGCTGCAGGAGGGCGACGTCATTCTCGAACTCGATCGTCGTCCCGTGACCAATGCCGAGGAGGCCGTGAAATTGAGCGAGGAGATCAAGGGGCCGAAGGTCACCGTCCTGATCTGGCGCGCCGGCAGCAAGCGCTACGTCGTGATCGACGAGTCGAAGAAGTGATCGGCGCGTCCGCGCGCCTGACTCTTCAGATTTCAAATTTCAAATCTGAGATTTCAGATGTGAGATTTCAGATGTGAGATGCCGGCGCGGCTTTGGTGGGTGTGACCGAACACGGCGTGCATCCTCGGCCGGCGCTCTCTCCGCTTGCACACACACGCGGTTCGCTCTCCCTGTTGGCGCATGAAGGTCTCGTTCAATGCGAAGGAGTATGCCCGGCTTCTGGAGCTGGCTCATCTGGGGCTGACGGTCGCCGGCGCGCGGCCTGACGACCCTGCGACGATGCCCGAGCGGTACGGTGACATCGCGCAGAAGGTGTACGCACTCGCCGAGCCGTTTGGCTGCAGCGACCTGGTCGAGATCGACGTCAACGGCCAGTACTTCCCAAACGAGAAACTCACCGATGGCGTTCACGAGAAACTCGAGGCTTTCGTGGACGACTGTTTCTGGAGCGAACTGGTTGGCCGGCTTGCCGAGCGTGATCTGAAGCAGGAGCTCGGGGCCACCAAGATGAGCGACGAGTTGTCGGAGGATGAGCAGGAGCGGCTGGCCGGCCTCGAGGACAGCTACTGGCGCGAGTTCGAGGCCAACGGCATCGATCATCTCGTCGTCCTGCGCGGCGGGAAAGGCTGAGCGGGGCGCAGCGGCTCCCCGCAGGAGCCCAAGGCATCGCAGATAAATCTGCTCCTACTTGCAGACTGGCCAACTTACCCCCGGTCGGCGTGGTGCCTGCACGTAGGAGCAAATTCATTTGCGATCCGGCGCGGCCCCGTGCTGCGCCTAGCTGGGGCACGCCTACCTCGCTGGCCCAAGGCACCGCAGATAGATCTGCTCCTGCTTGCAGACAGCCTACTTGCAGACCGGCAGGCCGCCCCATGCGTCGGCGGGCATGCCGAGCGCCTGCTTGAGGGCGACATCCCGATCCCAGGGGTTTTCCTGTTCCGAGATGCTGCGCTTCTGGTGCCACGAGAGCCGGAACGGGTAATACCAGGGCGAAACCATCACGCGCATCGCGGTGAGCGGATAATCCGTTCCGTAAACCAGCCTCCCACGAAACTCAGGGCGGCGCAGAACCTTGAGCAGATCGGAATGCTTGTTGATCTGCGTGAGCGACGACGTGTCGGCGTACAGGTTCGGGTACTGATTCATCAATACCGCCAGCCGCTCGATCGCCGGCTTCCCTCCGTAACGCCCCGTGGTTGCTGCGTGCGCGGCGATGACCGTGACGCCCTGGTTCAGCGCCAGCCGCAGGCGTTCGGGATCGCACAGACGGTCGTCGGATTGCGTGAACGAGTGTTCGGTCCCCGTGTGTGTCAGGAGCGGCAGCTTCAACTCCACCAGTTTCCGGTAGAACGGCGCGAGGCGCGGGTCGGCGGGGTCGATGTGCTGGATCGAAGGCAGCCATTTCACGAGCACCGCGCCATGCGCTTTCGCCCATTCGAGCCTGGCCAGCGCGTCCGGCCGGTAGGGATTCACGCTGGCGCCGAACAGCAGCTCCGGATGCTTCGCGACTTCAGCGGCAACAAACTCGTTCGGCACGTACATCTCCGTGCGGGCGCGGTCGAGTTCGCCCCGTTCGTCGACGGCGCCGTCCAGCGCAAGGATGACGGCGCGGCCGACCTTGTCGCTGGCGGCAACTCGTGCCGCGATCCGGTCGATCACCAGGGAGTCGCCCTGGGACCTCAGCTCCGCCTGCGTCACGCCGAACCCGCGCAGGAAGACATCGAACCGCACGCTGCGCTTCATGGCCTCCGACACGAAGCACCCGCTGTCTCCGGCGCCGATTCCGGCGGTGTGGCAATGAAGGTCGACGAGTTTCGGCCCGGGCAGCGGTTCAACCGGTTGCCGCGCGCTGCCTTCCAGGAAGGCCAGAGTCGCGGAGCAGAACGCAACGGCGACGACTGCCATGGCGCAGAAACGGAGGCGTCCTGAACGCAGTTCGGAAACGGAAGTGTTGGGCATGTGCCAACGTTACCCGCACCAGCCGCCGGACCGTTAATCGATAAACCCGATGAGACTTATCGACGGGCCATCGCCGTCTCGTGAACCCCGCGCGGGCCGGGGGACCGTCACGAAACCGAGCGATTTTGTGCTATTCCGGGCCGAGATTGAGCCGAAATTTCTGACGAACTGATAACAAAAGCCATCGAGAAGGGGGTGAGCGAGGTCATAGCAACCATGGCCGGCGAGAAGATCGAGTCGCTTGGGCGCACGCCCAACCCGCCTCTCCATTCCCGGCCGATTGACATAAGTGGCACACATCTCGTCGCTTCTGTTGGATTCATCGGCGACGCGGAGGGCATCATCAACACCCATTTCGACGACGACGTTGCGGTGGAGATTGCCGGCAAGATGCTGGGCATGACACCGCAGGAGGTGCGTTCCGAGGGCGTGTTGACCGATGCGGTCGGAGAACTCGCCAACATGATCGTCGGCGTTTTCAAAAATACGCTCGGCGACGTCGGTTACGTGTGCAAGCTGACGCTCCCGTCCATCATCCGTGGCTCCGATTTCCATGTGGACCACGCGCTGAAGTCCGGGAACCGCTACATTTTCAACTTCAAGTGTCGAGGCCGAGCGATCGTCACCGACATCATCATGGAGGTCGAATAACTATGGCCGTGAAGATCCTCAGCGTCGACGACTCAAAGACCGTACGCATCATCATTCGGAACGCCTTCAAGCGCTTTGATTGCGAAGTGATGGAGGCGGCGCACGGCGTCGAGGGTCTCGAGAAGGCGAAGTCGAAGCCCGATATCATCCTGTTGGACATCACGATGCCCATCATGGACGGCATGGAGATGCTCGCGAAGCTGCACGCCGACCCTGCGTTGACGGGAATCCCGGTCGTGATGCTCACCGCCGAGGGGCAGAAGGACACCGCCGAGCAGGCGATGGCGCTTGGAAGCCGCTGTTATCTGGTGAAGCCGTTCACCAACGACGCGCTCATCCAGCAGGTGAGCAAGATCATCCCTCTCCAGGAAAAGCCCGCGGTTCCAGCGGCCTGAGGTTTTCGCGTTCGCGACCACCGGGGCGAGTCGGCTCGCTGGCGTTCGCCGCGTGGGCTCGAAGCGCCCAAGACGCTCCAGGCTGTCAGCGGCTGTTGGCGAGCGCCTGCTGAAGCGCGGTTTGCACCGCGCTTTCCGTGCATGGCTTGGCCAGGGCTGCCTTGAAGCCGTGTTCGGTGTACGACCGCATCACCTGGTCGCCGTTGTACCCGCTCATGACGATGCCGCAAACCGCCGGATCGCGCTCGCGCAGCGCCCGCATCGTTTCGATGCCGCCCATTTCGCCGCGGACGGTGAGGTCCAGCATGACGGCGTCGAAGCCTTTCCCGGCGGCGCTTGCGGCCGAATAGCGCTCGAGCGCCTCGGACCCGTCCGCGACGACCTCAGCCTCGAAGCCAAGATGGGCGAGCACGTGCTTGAATGCCGTGCGGATCATCGGCTCGTCGTCCATCACCAGGACCCGGCCGGCGCGTTTTGCGACATTCGGAGGCGGCGCCACCTCCGCCTTCGCCATCTCGCGGGCGCAGGCAGGCAGGTAAACGTGGAACGTCGAGCCGACACCGACGGACGACTCGCCCAGGATCGCGCCCCCGTGCCGCTTCACGATGGAATGACAAATCGTGAGCCCGAGCCCCATGCCTTTCTGTGCTCCCCGGGTCTTGGTTGAAAAATACGGGTCGAAGATCTTCGGCAGCACGTCGGCTGGAATGCCCGGGCCGTGATCCACGACGGTGATGTGGACGTAGTCTCCCGCGGGAAGCGAACCCACCTGTCGCGCGGTCAGTGTCTTGTTTTCGACGGTCACCGCGACCTCGCCGCCGCCGGGCATGGCCTCACGGGCGTTGAGGACGAGGTTCCTGATCAACTGCCCGATCTGTGCCGGATCGGCGTTCACCACCCAAAGATTGGGAGCGATCGTGAGATGGCCGCGAACGTTCGACCCGCTGAGCGTGACGGGAACGGCGTCCTCGATCACCGAACGCAGGACGATGAGCTGCCAGTTTGCGGCTCCGCCGCGGGCGAATGCGAGGAGCTGCTGGGTCAACGCCTGCGCTGCAAACACACAGCGTTCCGTCTCACGGAAGCAGCGGTCGACTTCCGCGGGTTCGAAGCCCGCGTGCCGCGCGCCCTGCACGTTCAGGAGCATCGCGGTCAGGAGATTGTTGAAATCATGTGCGATCCCGCCGGCGAGAATGCCCGTGGATTCGAGCTTCCCGAGGATGAGCCGGTCCTGTTCGGCCTGCCGCCGTTCCGCGATGTCTCGCGCAATCCCGATCAGGTCTTCGCCGACGAAGGGCAGGAGCCGGAGTTCGTAGGCGATCGTCCCGTGCTCTGTCTCGCAATCCAGCTCCAGACGCTCGGCCGACCGGCTTTCACGCACGTTGCGAACGGCGCGCCAGAATGCCGCGGTGCGAGGGCATTCCTTCTCGGTGGACCGATCGGCCAGACGCGCGACGAGGGGGTGGTTCAGGATGGCGTTGCTTTCAATCACGCCGGAGATCCGGCCGTCGCTGCACACCCGGAAAAGGAGGTCCGGCATGATTTCGAGCACACCGCGCAACTCGGCGTTCGCGGCGTGCAGTTCCGTCGAACTCAGCTCGAGTGCACGCTCGACGAGGCGCCGTGCAAAATCGAACTCGCCATAGGCCTCGCTTACAACCCGCAGAAACTCCTGCCACTCGGGAGCCGAAGCGGCGCCGTCTGGCATGTGGCGCAGCAGCTGGCGCCGAAGCAGGGGGTGGTGACCGTCCATCGGCTACGCCTCTGTGAATGTCGTGATGGTGAGGGTCTCGTTGTGCAGCTCGGCGGCCGCGCCGGGCGTCGGCGGGCCGATTTCGCCGTACGAGTAGAACCCCGTGAACTTCCCGGCCTGCAGCACCTCGCACACCGCCTCCGTCTCCTCCTCGACGCGCTGCTTGAGGACCGCGCGCCTGGCGTTGCAGCTCACGATGAGTGAAAACTCGGGGACAACCTGCCCCTTTGCCACCTGTGCGGCCGCAAGCGTGCCTTCGATAAGGTCCTCGATATGGCCCACCATGAAGCGTGCCGTCGCTCCTTCCGGGACGTTGCCTGCGAACGTGATGCTCTGCTCCTTCTCGTCCACCGCCAGGAGGGCGCGAAGCACCCTGCCTGTCCCATGGCCCGTTCGGAGTTCCAACGGAAACATCAGTCCGGTCGCCGGAAGCCCAGCCGCATGTTCACCGAGGTACTGCTTGTACAAGGAGAGCGCCGGCCGCCCGTCGAATTCGTACAGCACGTTCTTTCTCGACCAGGTGATGAGCCGGTTCGGCCCGAACGGTCCCCAGCCTCCCGACGCCGCGAAGCCGACCTTCAGCCGCTCGCTGTACAGGCCGATGGCAACCGCGGCCGTGCTCTCCGGTTCGCCGTCGCACCACACATGAGTCACCTGCAGGTTGTTGCTGTCGGCCGCGAAGCCCCCCGTGACCGAGACGCCCCGCGGCACCGCCGCGTTGATGCCGTCCACGAGTTCGCTGCTGTTCACGAGGAGTCCCTCGGACAGGACAACGACGTGACGAAGACCCTGCGGGTCCAGGTGCCGCACGAGTTCCTGTCCCGCGGCGTAGCTGCTGTCAGCACGATCGATCCTTGTTCGCGCGACCTTCACCCCGCCGTGTTCCAGCTGCAATGCCGTCACGGCGATCGAACCATCCAGAACGCGCGCTCCAAGGATCTCGCCGCCCGTGCTGCAGCCGACGATGTGCGCGTTGGGAAACGCCGCGCTCAGGGCCGTGGGTCCGTTCTGCTCCGAAAAAATGCGTCCGCTGCCGAACGCGAGAACTAGCTGCGCGTCCCGGGCGAGTGGCGACTCGGACAGACTGCGGTCCCAGCCGATCGGGTCCGTCCATAAGAACTGATCAATCTTCATGGCGACTGGCAAAGAAAGGTGCCGAGGGGCGCGGTGCCGGAGGCGACAAGACATCTAAGAAACGTCACAACAGTTACTTTGTTGAGCACAATTTCCCTGCGGATGCCCCTATCCGGGATATGCGGGAATCCCCCATTTAGGCCCGGCCGAAATGGCCGAACTGGGTGATTGATGCTTGTTTCGAAAAGTCTTCGCTCCCGGCTGACGATTGTGGGCATCGCCTCCATTGCGCTGCCTCTCGCTGCGTTTTCGATGGTGTCCCTGGTGGCTGGGTGCCCGCAACGGGACCGCCATCGAGCGCGACGCACGCGAGACGGCGGACCTGCGCATCGCCCAGGCCGCGATCCATGTCTGCAACATGGCGGAACTCGCCGGGCAGGAGCTCCGCACGCATCTCAATCTCCAGATGAGCGTTGCGCGTGCCGAACTCGACCGGCTTGGCGGGTTCGGCGTCTCGCCTCAGGATCTTCGTGCCTGGGACGCTCGCAACCAGGTCGACGGGTCCACGCTCAACGTGCAGCTGCCCATGCCTTCTCTCGGAGGAGTCAGGCTCGAGCCGACAGCGGATCCCAAGACCGAGGTTCCGCTCGTGGATGCGATCAGCCGGATCACCGGCTCGGAGGTCACTCTTTTCCAACGCATCAACAAGAGCGGCGACATGCTGCGGATCGCCACGACCGTCCGTGACACGGCCGGCAATCGCGCGATCGGCACGTACATTCCCGCCCGCTCGAATGGTGCCGCGACCGCCGTCATCGAGGCTGTCCTCCGCGGCGAGCCGTTTGTCGGGCGGGCCCAGGTCGTGGGCCAATGGATGCTCACGGGGTACACGCCGCTGAAGGATTCCGCCGGCGACGTCGTTGGGATGCTCTTCGTCGGATTGCGCGAAGCCACGGCGTTCGAGTCGGTGGCCAAAGTGATTCGCGAGGTTCGTGTCGGCGCCACGGCGGACATTCTCGTCCTCAACACCAAGGGCGCTGCTGCCGGCAAGGGCGTCATGGCGCAGTCCGCGCAGCTCCAGGGCCGCAATCTCCTGGATCCCCGTGAAGGAACGGAAGCGACGTTTGCCGATATGATCCAGCGGGCATCCTCGCTTTCACGCAACGGCACCGGCAGCGCGCGCTTTCTCTGGAAACACGGCGCGTCGGCACAGCCCGCGATGCAATACGCGCGTTTTGCCTACTTCCCGGCGTGGGACTGGCTGGTCGTGGTCACCCTGGATGAGGCGGAGGTGGTTGCTCCGGTGAAGGCGCTGGAATCGCGCGAGCGTGGCGAGCGCTGGCTGCAGCTGGGGATTGCGGTCATCGCGATGTCCCTCGCCGCGGTCGCGTGGCTCATCCTCGGGCGCAGCATTTCCCAGCACATCGAGGACCTGGCAAAGCGGATCCGCGCCGGCTCCGAACGCACCACCAACGCGGCCAACCATGTTTCGGAGACCAGCCACAAGCTCGCCGAGGGCGCGTCGGAGCAGGCGGCCTCGCTGGAGCAGACGAGCGCCACCCTGCACGAGACTTCGACAGCCGTCAGGAACAACGCTGAAAACGCGGCCCGGGCCAAGGAGGCCGCCGGTCATGCGCGTGAGCTGGCGGACGGTGGCGTCGCCCGGGTCGAACGACTTCAGTCCGCCATGCGCGCGATCCAGATTTCCTCCAACGAGGTGAGCAAGATCGTCGGCACCATCGACGAAATCGCGTTCCAGACCAACATCCTCGCGCTCAATGCGGCCATCGAGGCGGCAAGGGCGGGCGAGGCCGGCGCCGGATTCTCCGTCGTCGCCGAAGAGGTTCGCATGCTGGCGAAGCGAAGCGCGGAGGCCGCGCAGGAGACGGAGTCGAAGATCAGCGAGTCGAAGGTCAGCAGCGAGCAGGGGGTGAATCTCGCGGAAGAGGTTTCAACCAACCTCAGGGAAATCGCCGCGAGCGTGCGTGAGGCCGACTCCCTCGCCAACCAGATCGCCTCCGCCTCCGCCGAACAGAGCCGCGCAATCGAGGAGCTCAACCGCGGCGTTGGCGTGCTCGACACCGTCACGCAGTCGAATGCCGCCGTCGCCCAGGAGTCCTCGGGGGCCGCCCACGAGCTGAATGACCAGGCCCTCGAACTGCACAAGGCCGCCGATGGTCTTCACGTGCTGGTGAATGGCGTGCACGCCTTTGACGATGTCGCCGACGAGGACGCGCCGAAGGCTGCCCCTGCGCTCGCGCGTCCGGTTGCGGGTTGACGGCGTATCGTTGGCGGCAGTCCGTTGTCCTCGATGCGCCAACCCGCCGGGATCAGGGCGGTGAACTGACGTCCGGCTTCTCCACGGCCACGACATCGATGGTCGCCTGGCTGGCCGGCGTATGCGCGTCCGTCCGCTGGGGTTGGCTGTGAATCCGGGTCCGTCCACCGCCGGGGGCAAGCCGCCGGATGACGAGCCTGACGAGCAGCGCGGCGACCACAATGGCCCCGACCACAAGCACGACCACGAACCCCGCGGTCACGGCGATCGCGGCGAGGGCCACCACAAGCAGCAGTTTCAAAATGCGCACGACCGCAGGACCCGCCGCCACGCAAAAAGTTGCGCTCCAACCGCGGGTTCCCGGCAAGCGCCCGCCCGTCGGAGAATTGGGTTACTTCACACCGGTGCTGCCGAACCCGCCGGCCCCGCGCTGGGTGTCGGGGAGTGTCGCAACCTGGACTGCCGCGCACATTTCCACGGAGCACACCGCCATCTGTGCAACGCGGTCGCCGGCTGCGATTTTGAACTCCGCCGAGCCGCTGTTGTGGAGAATGATGCCCACCTCGCCCCGGTAATCCGAGTCGACCGTACCGGGCGAGTTCAGCACGAAGACGCCCGCCTTTACCGCGTGGCCGCTCCGCGAGCGGACCTGAATCTCGAAGCCGCGCGGCACGGCCATCTGAAGCCCGGTCTTCACCAGCAGCCGCTGCCCGGGCGGTATGCTCCCCTCGTCCAGGGCACACAGGTCAAAACAGCTGGCGCCGTCCGACGAACGCACCGGCATCTTCGCATTGGGGTGAAGTTTCCTGACCTCGAGGACGGCACCGCTCGCGCCGCGGCTCGTGTCCCAACCGTCGATGAACTGCTGGAGCGCCGTGTCAAAAGCCGGCGATGCGGACGTGGCCGACGCAATCCGCTGGCCGTCGCGGAGCACCACGACGAAGCGTTTCATCTCGCCTGACTCCTCACGTTCGATGCGAACGATGTCCGCGTACGGAGCCACGATGCCCGACAGGGTGAACAGATTCTTCATGAAGCGTGCGGAAGCGTTGGAGACGCTCTGCCGCACCTCAAGGAAGGAGTTGTCGCCGGCCGGTACTGTCCCCGGCTCAGGTCCCCGCGGCGACCCGGGACTCGCTGACGGTTTCGTCCATGATCTCCGTCAGCGAAGCCTCCACGCTCTTCGCTACCGGCGCGGCCGAGGGGGCGTCGAAAATGCCGAGCAGAACCTCGGGCTTGATCGTCGCCAGGATCGTCCGGCCGTTCTCCTCGTACACGGAGATCCGGCAGGGGAGTGCGGCGGAGACTTCGATCGAGCGCGAAAGGACGGACTGCGCCTGCTGGGGATTGCACACCTCGATGACGCGGCACTCGCGGCCGAAGGGAACGCCCTTGCTTTCCATCTTCTGCCTGAGGTCATGCGTGCCGAGGACGCCGAACTTGTGGGACAGCGCCACCTCGGCGAGCCGCTGGCAGACCGCCTCGAGCGGCTGGTGGGTGGAGCGAATGATCAGTGGGGATTCGGACATGCGGAACCATACGCACATCGCGCCTGAAGCAAAGCACCGCAGCCCGGGATGAGAACCCCGAACGCGCGACCGGCTGCCCCTCACGCGGGGTTTTTCACCTGATGCCTGGATACCGAAGTCAGACAGGCCACAGAGTACACGAAGCTCCGACACCGAGTTCACAGAGGATACCCTAACCTGTCGGATGCCTGATTGAAGGGCCGTTAACGGGAGCTCAGCTGCAGGTTGCGCGCTTGACGCGCAACGTTGCGAGCAAGCTCGCAACCTACATTGCCCGTCCGAGACGGCCGCACGCCTTCGCGCTCCTATGCCGCGAGGCGGGTGAGTAGCGGCGAAAGCTCCCACCGACAGACGGCCGGCCCGGCGGTCCGGCCCTACCCAGATCGTCCCGGATCAGTGGTCGGACGTTGGGCGTTTGATTTTCGACGTTTGTTTGGCGCCGTCCGTCAGTAGCTCATCCGGTCGAGCCGGACTTTGCCGCGGAAGATGTAGTAGATGCTCGCCGAGTAGCTGAGGACGATCGGGATTCCAATCAGCGCGATCGTGAGCATCACGCCGAGGGTCTTCTGCGAGGACGCGGCGTTCAGTGCCGTGAGGCTGTGCTCGGGGCTCGGGTTGCTGTACACGAGGTTCGGGTACATCCCCGTGCCGAAGATCGCCATGAGACCGGCCATGGCGGCGCAGGAGGAAAGGAACGCATAGAAATCCTTCCCGCGGTTTGCCTCGCGGGGGATGTTCGCGATCGCGAGCACCACCGGCACGACGAGCGCAAAGAACCACGGCTCGCGGCGAAACGCCTCGGTCACGTGCGGCACATAGAGGAGCGTCGCGAGCGTCAGAAGGACGTAGCAGATGATGAAGGCGATGATGAGCGAGTTCACCCAGTGGCGGAGCCGCTCGTGCAGCGCGCCCTCGGTCTTCAACACGAGGTAGATTGCGCCGTGCATGGCGAAGAGCGCGAGCGTCGTCGCGCCCATCAGGAGCGGGTAGGGGTGCAGCAGCCCGAGGAAGCTTCCGGCGAATTCGCCCGTGGCATCCACCGGCACGCCCCACGCGATGTTGCCCATGGCAATCCCGATGAGCAGCGCCGAGAACGCGCTGCCGGCCGCAAAGCTCAGGTCCCAGAATTTCCGCCAGATCGGCGAGGCG
>JAJYAR010000303.1 GCA_021779435.1 bacterium | reverse complement strand
CACGGAAAGCGCGTCGCCGAATCCGAGCCCCCCCGGCAGCCGAACGAGAACCATCGCCATCGCCGCAAACATTCCGGCAAAGATCACCAGCATCTGCAGCTTCTGCGTCACGCTCACCGCCTCATTGCCGCCGGCCACCGTGTAGATGATCACGAATACACCCGTGAGGACGATCGTCATGTCCTGCCGCCAGCCGAGCACCGTCGAAAGGATGATCGCCGGCGCATAGATGGTGATTCCCGACGCCAGCCCGCGTTGCAGAAGAAAAAGCGCCGCTCCGAGCAGCCTGGTTTTCCCGTCGAACCGATGTCCCAGATACTCGTACGCCGTGAAGACCTTCAGCCGGCGGTACATCGGCACGAACACCGCGGCGACAATGATCAGCGCGATCGGCATTCCAAAGTAGTTCTGCACAAACCCCATTCCGCTTTCGTAAGCCTGCCCCGGCGTCGAAAGGAACGTGATGGCGCTCATCTGGGTCGCCATGACCGAAAGGCCGATTGTCCCCCAACCGACGACGTGGTCCGTCCGCAGGTAATCCGAAAGGCTGTGCCGCACGCGCGATTTCCAGATGCCGTAAAGCCCGATGCCGATCATCGAGCCGAGGAGGACGAGGTAATCGAGTCCGTTCATCGCGAGAACGCGTGGCTGAACCACGTGAGAAGGCCCACGAAGACCGCAAAGCTGACGAGCACGAACGTGTACACGCTCCGCCAGCTGCGGAACCACGGCAGCCCCGGCTGTTCCTCGTCGACCTTCCGTCCCCGCGCGTCGTGTTCAGAGTTCACGGTGCGGATTCCTTTCCAAGCGAGAGCATGTTGGCGAAAAGCCGATACGCGCCGGGAACACCGGCCGGAAGCTGCCGGAAAAGGGCGAGGCTCGTGTACACAAACCAGCCCTTGCCGTGCCGCGCCACCAGAAGCGCGCCTTTCAGCGGCGCCTCCCCAGGGTCGCTCATCGAGAGGATCGGGACGAACTGTTCGCCCCACTCCGCAGGGAAGTACACTCCCCGCTCCTGAACCCACCCCTCGAAATCCTGCGGTCCAATCCTGTTCGGCGTGTTGAGCACGGGGTGATCGGGCGCGAGAAAAGTCACGACCGCGTTCTCGTCCGTCACCCGGTCTGCGGAGAGCCGGAGCCGATACGGCGCAATGGCCTCCACCTTCAGATCGCGCGCCCAGTTGTACTGGCAGATCACGGTGCCGCCATTTTCGACATAGCGGAAGAGCGCAGGCAGACCGGCGGCGAGATCGGTTCGCGTGTTGAAGGCGCGCACCCCGATCACCACCGCGTCCAGGCCGGCGAGCGCCTCGTCTGTCAGCGTCAACGGTGTCCGCCCCGGACCGCTCAGCGTTATCACGCGACACCCGAGTTGCCCCAGCGCATCCGGGATATCGTCGCCAGCTCCGGAAATGTAGCCAACGGAATGGGCCTTCATCGCAATGCCCGCGCTGACAACTTTTCGCTGTGCCGGCGGCTGGATCCGTTGCTGGGGAATATGAGGATACTCCACCGTCACCAAGTCCGTGCTCCACTCGCGACCGTTCACCGTGGCACGCGCTGCAATCAGGCCCGTGCCGGCCGACACCGGAGCCGTCACGTCGAACGTGAGCGTCCGAGGCTCCGCTGAACCGGCAAATGCCTGGGGGGGCGACGCGCGCCAGCCCGTGGGCACTTCAAGTCGGACCGAGCCGCTGATCCCCTGTCCCGCACTCGCGTGAACGGATATCGGCAGGGTTGCCCCGGGGCGAAACATCGCGGGCCCGCCATCGAACCGGAGCGTCACCGGAGCAACCACCCCAACAGGAACGTCCGACGAGGCCGAAGGCGCGCCGGCAACACCTGGCGATTCCAGCCGGACAACCTCCGAATCAAGCCGGAAGGTCTGCCCTTCGATCGCGAACGTGAAGACGAAAGGCAGCGACGGTCCGTTCACCGGCAGCCCGATCAGCTGCGGATCATCGACCCGGTTCATACCCACGGTTCCTGGCTGCCGCAGCCAGTACGGCTGCGTAAGCCGGGCGTCGGCGGGGACCAGATATTCCAGGACACGCGTCACGGGCGTCGTATCATTGAGATCAGCCCCAACCGCAGTCGTAACCCCACCGCGCTCAACCGAGGTCCAGGTCACCTTTGCGCGAACGGCGACGGCCACCGAAGCGACAACCGGGAGGGATTGTCCCGGTTGCGCCTTCGCGCGCTCCGCACCGACCGAGGCCCGCAGGCCCAGCCCCTCGAAGATTGCGCGGTCGAGTTGCGCCCGCTTGTCCGCAACGACCGCATCCGGCTTCAGCTCTGCAAGCAGGCTGCGCATCGCCAGCAGCGATGGCAGACTGTCCTCCGGATGGTTCCGATCGAAGCCGGAGAGCGCCGCGGCGGCGAGCTTCGCAAGCTCCTCCCCTCCCGGGATGCGCGCCCAGCTCGTGTCGACACCGTCCATCAGATCCGCTCTCGCAGGCTCCCCCGAAAGCACCACGAACGTCTCGATGCGTGGGCCGGCGCTCGCCCGCCCGGAGAATTCGGCAAACCCCTGCGTCCTGTGCATCGAACGGCTCCGTGCCGCGAGGGCGCCAAACGACTCCCCCGTCACCGGGTCCGTCCCGGCGATGTCGAGCTTCACCGTCGGCTTGTTCTCAACCCCGGCCGTACGCAGATCGCCGCCCGGGCCCGCATTCCACACCAGGCGTGTGGGGCGCCAGGGCTCGAGCCCCTGCGCCAGCTGCTCCGGAAACGCAGCGGGATCTCCCGCGAGGTTGAACGCCTCGACCGCGAGAATGGCCGACGCCGTGTGATGCCCATGCCCGCCGCTTCCCGGCGGTGGAGGAAAGCGCGTGACGACCACGTCCGGGCGGAACCGCCGGATCACGCGAACCACGTCGGCAAGGACTTCGTGATGATTCCAGATTGAGAGCGTCTCCCCGGGATTCTTCGAAAAGCCGAAATCCACGGCCCGCGTGAAGAACTGGCGGCCTCCGTCGATTCGGCGTGCGGCAAGCAGTTCCTGGGTGCGCGCGACGCCGAGTTTCTCACCGAGCTCAGGCCCCAGGATGTTCTGACCGCCCTCGCCACGCGTGATCGAGAGATAGGCCGTGTCATAGCCTCGCCCCCGTGACAGGTACGCGATCAACTGCGTGTTCTCGTCGTCGGGATGGGCACCGATGTGCAGCACGCGGCCCGTTGTCGCGAAGTTCCTCAAGGCATGGAGCGCCGCCACCGCCTCTTCAGATCCCGTGGCGGGCTGCGCCTGCGGCTCCGCCGCGCGCGAAACCACGGCGCCTGTCAGCAGGGCCAGGACCGCCGTCGCAATCCCGCCGCGGCACTGCGCCGCGGCGGAATGCAGAAATCCCAATCGATGACGCGTACGGTGCGGGGTCGGCTGGAACGTCATTTCAGGCTGTCGATCAGCTGCTGGTTGAGACGCGTGTACTCCGCCTTGACCGCCTCCTTCTGGGTGGCCGCCAGGTCCATGGACTTCCTTGCCGCCTCAAGCGCACCGGCCTTGTCGCCGAGCTTCGCAAGAACACGTGCCTTCTGGTAGTATGGGTAGAACTGATTCGGCTGCTTCGCGATATCCTCGTTCACCCATTGCAGCGCCTTCTGGAGATCGATGTCGTGATCGATGAAATACGCGGACGCCCGCTGCCGGAGGTTCGCGGGCGGGGTCTGCCCCGGTGCAAGCGCAGCCTCGAGCTGAGCCGTGAGCGCCTTGGCGAATTCGACCTCCAGTTTCACCGGCACGCGCACGTTGCTCCAGATGAGATTCAACGTCGCCGACTCATCTCGGATGTCATTGATATCGATCGTGAACGTCTCGACGGCCTCAGCCAGCTTCACGGGCGTCGTTCTGACGCGCACCAGATCATTGGCGGCCTCGTAGCGAAATGCGCCCCACTGATCCACGACCTTGTTGAGGATGACGGTCCACTCGCTCTCTCCGGGGATGGAGAAAAGAGTGTAGGTGCCGGCCGGCACGTCGGCACCGCCGAATTTCACGGGCGTGCTGAACGTGATCCTCGTCGCGTTGTTCGCTCCGGTTCGCCAGATCTCGCCATAGGGCACCACCCAGTCTACTCATCTCCGCATCCACCTTTGAATTGGTATCAGCGGTTAATCCAGAGCCGTTAAAACGCCGGTCGGCGAAACCTTTTACCGCCCCCGCCGACGCGGC
>JAJYAR010000302.1 GCA_021779435.1 bacterium | reverse complement strand
TCCACCGGCCCCAAGCTTCTGCTCGAAACCATCGAGCGCATGATGGCCTTCTCGCAGAAGCCGTTCAGCGCCATGCCGAACGCCGGTCTGCCCGTGCGCATCGAAGGACGCAATCTCTATCTCAGCTCGCCGGAGTACATCGCGCAGTATGCCCGCCGCTTCCTCTGGGCCGGCGTCCGCATCGTCGGCGGCTGCTGCGGCACCACGCCCGAGCACATCAAGCTCATCCGCGGCGAAGCGCGCTCGCTCCAGCCCGGACGTCCCTCGTTCTCGCACGCCGCTGTCGCAAGCCGAGCCGCTGCCGCTCCCGCGCCACTCGCCAAAACACCGGCGGCGGATAAATCCGGCCTCGGCGCCAAACTCGCCGCCGGCAGGTTCGTTTCTTTCGTTGAAATCGTTCCGCCTAAAGGCGTCGACGCTTCCCGCGAAATCGCCGGCGCTAAGCTCTGCGCCTCCCGCGGCATCGACGTCATCAACGTTCCCGACGGCCCGCGCGCCAGCGCCCGCTTGAGCGCCATGGTCACCTGCCAGATCCTCCAGCGCGAAGCGGGTATCGAGTGCGTGCTCCACTTCTGCTGCCGCGACCGCAACATCCTCAGCATCCAGTCCGAGTTGCTCGGCGCGCACGCCGCCGGAGTCCGCAATCTCATCTGCATCACCGGCGATCCGCCCCGCATGGGCACCTACCCCGACGCCACCGCCGTCTTCGACGTCGACTCCATCGGCCTCTGCAACATCGCCAACAATCTCAACCGCGGCCTCGATATCGGCGGCAACGCGATGGGCTCGAAAACCGAACTGCTCATCGGCGTCGGCGCCAACCCCGGCGCGCTGAACATTGAAGACGAACTTCGCCGCTTCGCCTGGAAAGCGGAAGCCGGCGCCGAATACGTGGTCACACAGCCGGTGTTTGACCTCAAGCTGCTGGAACACTTCCTCGGCCACATCGAACCGTTCAAACTCCCCGTCGTATGCGGCATCTGGCCGCTCACCAGCTTCCGCAACGCCGAGTTCATGGTGAACGAGCTGCGCGTGCCAGTCCCCGACGAATATCTCGATCGGATGCGCCGCGCCGACAGCGCCGAAAAAGCCCGCGCCGAAGGCGTCGCCATCGCGCGTGAGATGGTGACCCGCGTACGTTCGATGGTGCAGGGCGTGCAAATCAGCGCGCCGGCTTCCGGCTACGCGCGCGCCATCGAAGTCGCCGAAGCGATCCCGCTCGAGCGGCCATTCGGGGGAAACGCCGCCTCGCAAGCTTCGCTATGATGATCGAAGAGTGCTCCACACCGCCGTCCGGGCGCCGCTGGGGACGAATCCTTGGCCACTGACCTAATCGAAGTTAATCCCGAAAACCCCAGAGAAGACGTCATCGAACGCGCTGCCGCTGCCGTCCGCCGCGGGGAAGTCGTCGCGATTCCCACCGAGTCGCTTTACACGCTCGTTGCCGACCCGCTCAACCTCCACGCCGTCGGCCTCGTTTTCGCGGCCAAGGGCCGCGAGGCCCAGCGTTCGCTGCCGCTGCTCGTCAGTTCGAGTTTCATGGCCGAGGATCTCGCCAAGGAACTCTCGGCCCGCTTCACCCTGCTCACCCGCCGCTTCTGGCCCGGCCCCCTCAGCATCATCGTCCCGGCCTCTTCCAAAGTGCCGCTCAAGGTTACCGGTAACACCGGCCGCCTCGCCGTCCGTCAGTCCCGGGCCAAAATCGCCAGCGCCCTCGTTGAGTGGCTCGACCAGCCCCTCATTTCCACGAGCGCCAATCTTTCCGGCCAACCAACCTGCCGCAGCGGCATCGAAGCCTTCGCCATGCTCGACGGCCGGGTGAATCTCGTCCTCGACGGCGGCCTCTGCAACGGCCCCGGTAACACCACGGTCGACATCACCGAGCCCTATTGGCGCATCATCCGCGAAGGCGCCATCGGGGAAAAAGAAATCGCCGAGTGCCTGAAAGTCAGTTGACCGGCGGTCCGTTTCACCTGGATTCGGACGGCGTTCTGCGCAGCCCCCTGCTCGATGCCGAAGCCTGGCTCGAACACGGCTTCGGGACGCGTCTGGCGAGCGACTGGCCCAACGCGCCCTTGCTCTTAAAGCAGATCCACTCGGACCGCGTGGTCGAGGCAGGCGCCGGCGCACCGCGCGAAGAGGCCGACGCCGTCATTACCGCCCTGCCCGGCGTTTGGCTCCCGGTCCGGACAGCGGACTGCCTGCCGATCCTGCTGGCCGACCCGGTTCACCACGCGGTTGCGGCGATTCACGCCGGCTGGCGAGGCGTCGTCGGCGGCATCGCGGCTAAGACGGTCGCCGGGATGTCCCGTCGCTACGGTTCGCGTCCGGGAGGCCTGCTGGCCGCCATCGGCCCAGGCATCGGCGTCTGCTGTTTCGAAGTGGGACCCGAAGTGGCCGAACAGTTCCGGATCGCGCATCCGGAGGCGTTGCGCGAGGCCCAGGAAATCGCGCCTCAAACCCGCGAAGGTCTGCGCGAGAAAGCGCATATCGATCTCGCTGCTGCCGTCGTCAAGCAACTGACGGAAGCCGGAATTTCTCCGGAAAGGATCGCCCAGGCCCGCCGATGCACTCGCTGCGATGCGGCCCTGTTCGAGTCCTGGCGCCGGGATCGCGAGTCCGCCGGCCGAATGGTTTCTGCGATTCGCGTGGTCTAAGAAAAAACGGGCACGGCTTTTTGAGCCGTGCCCGTCATGAAGGTTATTTTGGGGACCGGTTCCCGGATTATGCCACCAAGGAATTCTTACGCTGCGTGCCCAAGCACGTCGTCGAACGCCTCGTTGCCCTCTTCCTGGTTACGGTCCGCCATCTCCTGGCATTGGATGCAGTAGGGCGTCCACGGCACCGCATTCAGCCGCTTGGGGCTGACCTCCTCCTCGCAGTGGAGGCAGATTCCGTACGTGCCATCATGAATGCGGCGGAGCGCGCTGCGCACGTTGCGCAACAGGTTCGATTCGCGATCGAGATTGCGGATGGCCAGTTCGCGCTCAGCGGCGTTTTGCACTTCGTCCAGCGCGTCGGGGCTCTTCTCGATGGTGATCCCGTCGCGGTTGCGGACGCCTTTGGACAACTCCGCCAGCTTCGTTTCCAGGACTTCTTTGAATCGGTTGAGTTCGGTCTTCGTCATGTCGGTCTCCTATCTGTTGTTTTTTCTTTTTAACTTATGTTCACCCCGTATAGACGCGCCAACCTCTGAAAAGGTTCAACATTCGAGCACGCCGGATCGGGAAAGAAGCGCATTCACCCAGACGGCTTAAGCCCACCCTCCGGAAGGCCTCCCGTCTATCCTCGTGAATCGCTCTCAGCATCATAGCACATCCACCCAGCAATTCAACTGCCAAGTGAAAATTCTTCCGATGGGAACGGGTCGCGCCCGCCCCTCCCGCCGCTTTGATTTATCCTGGCCACGGCGCCTGCCAGCCCCGGAAGGCTGATCGACAGCGTTTGAACTCGCCGGTTCTGGTTCACAGCGATCAGGATTCCCGCACGCCGATTGCCTTGCTTATCGGATAATCCTTGCGAAAACATTACGGGGAATGACTGGAAGTTTCTTCCCCCCTCGGTCGCCCGAAACCCCTCGTATCCTTCAGAGAATACAAGCCGAGGCGCGCCCTTGTCCACACCCCTCACATATAATGAGGGGTGCGCGTCAAGCGCATCCACCACCCGAGTTGACCCTATCGTCATGAGCCACCCCCCTGCGTCCGATCAAGGGCTATCCAGATTTCTGAAGTGGTGGCCCCAGGCACTCGGTTTTCTCGGGTTCGGTTTTCTCGGCGCATCGGCGCTACCGTATCCGGGCATACAAAACGATGAAGTCTTCTTTGCCGGACCAATCTATCAAACTGCTGGCGTATTGTACACGGTGCGTTTGCACCATCACAACGTTACAGTCATGTTGCTCAGTTATCTCGGAGCGCTCAAGACCTGGCTGTACATCCCGATCCTAAGCCGCTGGAAGCCCTCGATCTATTCGGTTCGCTGGCCCGTTCTTTTCCTCTCGGCAGCGACCGTGATTCTGCTTTTTTACCTGGCGAAGCGGGTCCACTCAGAGCGTGCCGGGATCTTCGCCACCCTCCTGCTGGCCACCGACTCCAGCTACATCCTCACCGGCGTGTTTGATTGGGGACCGGTCGCTCTCCAACACCTGCTCTTGCTCTCCTCCATAGCTATTCTGTGGCGCTTCTCGCAGTAG
>JAJYAR010000301.1 GCA_021779435.1 bacterium | reverse complement strand
CACCCTTCCGGCCGTGAACCGATACGAAAGATCGACGCCGAGAAGCCGGTTCGCCTTTCGCGCCGCCGTGATCACCGCCGTCGTCTCGGGCCCGGTTCGCGCCAGCGGTTTCTGGCAGAATACGGCCAGGCCCCGCTCGAGCGCCGCGATCGACTGTCCGGCATGCAGCGCGCTGGGTGTTGCGACGACCACACCGTCAAGGTCGATGGCAAGCAGCTCCTCGAAGGAGCCGACGCGCGTGGCCGCGGGATGAGCGTCGGCCACCTTCGCCAGGGCGCCGAGGTCGGGGTCGGCGACCGCCGTGACCTCGCCAAACCCGGACCCCGCGATCGCGTCGAGCCGGTTTCTGCCGATCCATCCCACGCCTGCGAAGCCGAGGCGCGGACGGGCAACGCGCGGCTCCGGTGCGACGCTGACACCGGTGTCCCCCGCCGCCGGACGAAAGGCTGCGGTCGCGTCACTCATAGGTAACGAGGGCTTTCATGAACGCGCCGGTGCGATCGCGCATCGAATCCAGCGCGTCCGACAATTCCTCGAGTTTGAAGCGATGCGTGTAGAGCGGCGAAGGATCGAGCCGCGCGGATGCGACCGCCTCGACCGCGGCGCGCATGCCGGCCACGTACACGGCCGGGTCGCGCTCATGGGCGTTGATCACGTCGAGTCCCCGCCAGTTCCAAAGCTGCATGTCCACCTGACGACGTCCGTCCTGGTGATAGCCCGCGATGATCAGCTTCGCTCGCACCGCGGTCAGCTCACCGGCCACATCGAGCGGCTGCTGAAGTCCCGTTGCCTCGATGACCCGCTCGCAGCCGCGATCCGCAGTCAGTGCGCGCACTTCGGAGACAACGGCGGGACTGTCGAGCGAGACAACCTCGCTGGCGCCCATTGTGCGCGCGACCTCGAGGGCCGCGGGACGACGCGACACGGCGATCACACGCGCCCCGGCGCGCGCGGCAAGGCTCGTCAGCACGGCGCCGAGAAACCCTATGCCGACGATCGCCACATTCTGAGCCGCTCGAATGTCCGAGCGGCGGTAAACGTTCATGGCGCAACCCAGCGCCTCCCCGGGAAAGGGCGCCTTGTCGAGAACCGGCGGCAGCGGAACGACGTTGGCGGCGTCCGCAACGTCCACCTCGGCAAACGCATTGTGGGAGAGGACTGCGACGCGGTCGCCGACCTTCAGTCCGCGTACCTCCGGCCCCACCTCGTCAATTCGTCCCCAGCCTTCATGTCCCGGAGACCCCGCCTCGAGCGGGTACTGGAACCACGGGCGGCCCTCCCACACGCTGAGGTTCGACCCGCACACGCCGCAGCCTTCCAGCCGTACGCGGACCTGGTGGGGACCGGGCCGCGGCAGCGGCCGTTCCTCGAATCTGACGGAGCGCGGTCCGTCGAGGACCGCGGCGCGGAAACTCTCCCGGTTCATGTCAGAGCTGTCTTGTTTCCGACAGAAACACATCTCGCCCGGCCGCAATGACGGTGCTCGGTGGCGAAATCTGGGCTGCCTCCGCCTCCGCCACGCGGTTCTCGATCAGCCACCGGTGCAATCGGCGAACGCCCTCGCGTACGCCGACGCGCGGCTTCCAGCCGGTTGCGGCGCTGAAGCGGCGGATGTCAGACACGTAGAACCGCTGGTCCGCGGCCCGCCACGAGGCGAATTTCACCTTGGGCAGCGTGCCCTGCAGCGTGGCGAGCAGCGAGATGAGTTCGAGCAGACTCACGGTGTTGCCCGGGCCGCCGCCGATGTTGAAGGCACGGCCGCTCACCGCCTCCATGTTCGCCTGCGCGAAGATCATCGCGTCGATCAGGTCCTCGACAAACAGCGCGTCGCGCACCTGCTTTCCATCGCCAAAAATCGTGATCTGCTGCTCCTGCAACGCGCTGAGAACGAAGTGTGCGATCCAACCCTGGTCCTCGGTGCCGCATTGGTGGGGGCCGTAGATGCAGCTCAGGCGGAACACCGCCGCGGGCATGTCGTAGGTCCTCGCGTAATCGAGCACGTACTGGTCCGCCGCCCCCTTCGAGCAGCCGTGCGGGTTCTGGAATTCCAGCCGACGCTGCTCGTCGACACCATCGCAGAGCTGCGAATAGGCGGGCACGATGTAACGGGTCTCCGACGGCGCGATGGTGATGTCGCGCAGGTCGCCATAGACCTTGCTGGTCGAGGAGAACAGCAGCGGCACGGGCCGGCCGAGCTTTCGGAGCGCCTCGAGCACATTGAGAGTGCCGCGGGCGTTCACCTCGAAATCGCCGATCGGGTCCTCGAGACTGGCGGTCACCGCCGCCTGCGCGGCAAAGTGAAACACCTGTCCGGCCTGGCGGGTTGCACCCGCGAGCGCCTTCTCGTCGCGGACGTCGGCCACGACGACGTTGAGGTTTTCCCGGTGCTGCGCCCGCAGCCACCGGAGGTTCCTTTCAACGCCGGGACGGGAAAGGTTGTCGTAGATGATGACGGCGTTGCCGCCGGCAAGCAGCCGGTGGGCAAGGTTGATGCCGATGAAGCCCGCGCCGCCCGTGATGAGCACGGGGCGGCGTTCGTCGGGCCCGGGGCGGTTGTAGGGTTTCATACGGTGAGTCCTCGTCGCTGCAGTTCCTCGCAGGCATCACCGGCGGCGGGCGCGCCGATCTGCGTTTCCAGCCACTCGGCGAGTTCGTCGAGTCCGCGCTCGAAGCTCACCTGCGGTTCGTACCCGAGGAGTTCACGCGCAAGTGAGATGTCGGCGAAGCAGTGACGGATGTCGCCCACGCGGTACCGCGCGGTGATCTCCGGCTGGATGTCATCCCTGTCGAGCAGCCGGCCGAGTCGTTCAGCCACCTCGCGGATCGTGGTGTGCCGGCCGCTTCCGATGTTGAACACGCGGTCTGCGGCGTTGGCCGACTCGAGCGCGAGCCGGCAGCCGAGCGCGATGTCGTGCACGTTCACGAAATCCCGACGCTGCAGCCCGTCCTCGAAGATCACCGGGGATTTCCCGTTGAGCAGCTGCGAGGCGAAGATCGCGAGGACTCCCGTGTAGGGGTTCGTCAGCGCCTGGCGCGGGCCATACACGTTGAAGAAGCGCAACGCCGTGGTTTGGATTCCGTAGGCGCGGCCCAGCGTGAGGCACATTCTCTCCTGATCGAACTTTGAAAGCGCGTACACCGAAGCCAGTGCGGGCACCTTCGTCTCGGGCGTTGCGACGGGTTCGAGCGGCTCGCCATCCGGGCCGTGAAGCTCCCAATCGCGAGCCTTGAGCTGTTCGAGGGGGCGATCCGTCCCCATGACGGCGCGGCCATGGCGGTCGCGGTAAAGGCCTTCCCCGTAGATGCTCATGCTCGACGCAACGACGAGTCTTTCAACGCGACGGTCGATGATCTCCTCCATGAGGATCGCCGTCCCGAGGTTGTTGGCCGCGGTGTACTCCGCGACCTGGTACATGCTCTGCCCGACGCCGACCTTGGCCGCGAGATGGACGACCGCGTCGACTTCGCGCAATGCCCGCCTAAGCACTTCACGATCGCGGAGGTCGCCAACAACGAGTTCCACGTCGGCGGCGAGGTAGTCGGGCCGTTTCGGCTGCGCCCCATGAACCTGCGGAGACAGGCAATCGTAAGCCCGCACGCTGTATCCGCTGTTAAGCAGTTCGTCGGCCAGGTGGGAACCGATGAATCCGGCGCCGCCGGTGATGAGAACTCGCTTTGGCATGACGTGGGTGACTGGGTTTGGTGGCTCAGCGGATCCTGCCCGCGCCATTCGTGCGTTGAGCCGCCATGCCTGAAACTCCTCTGCGCATGATCACAAGAGGTAGAGGGCGTTGGGCGGCGAACGACCGACGGGCGGAGATGTTCGCGCCTGAGGAAAGCAGGCGGAACTAGGAAGAACCGCTCTTCATGCGGGCACCATAGCACGCAGCGGCCGGAGTGTCTTTGGGGGGCGGGCTGAAGTTGCCTCCGGATATTTCGGTGGCCTCGCGGTGGGGTGAATACGCCAGTTCGCGAACCCCCGCCAGGGTCGGGGAATGACGCAAGCCGGTGCACGGCGATTAGCCGGAGAGCGGCATATTTCCGAGGTAAGCGCGTTGTCCTCAACGTCCGGCTCCGAGGTGGAGCGCGTTGTCCCTAACGCGCTCGGTTGGGTTTACGCCCGCGAGCTTCCTCAAGCGTCAACTCCGGGCATCCCTCGCCAAACGCCGATCCGAACCCGCTGGGACAGCGGGTTG
>JAJYAR010000300.1 GCA_021779435.1 bacterium | reverse complement strand
GTTCACCGGCCGCGCCGGCAAATACGTCAAGCTCGCCGACACCGTCCGCAGCTTCAAGGAAGTCGTGGAAGGCAAGCACGACGACATCCCCGAGCAGGCGTTCTACATGCAGGGCGCCATCGAGGACGTCCTGGAAGCGGCTGAAAAGCTGAAGAAGGCGAGCTAGGCTCCGGAGCGAAGCCATGGACCAGAGCTTCCACATCCAGGTGGCCACGCCCACCGGCCTGTTGGTGGATACTGACGCCGTCACCGCGCAGATTCCCGCCGCCAGCGGTTACATCGGCGTTCTGCCCGGCCATGCGTCCCTGCTCGCCGCCCTCGGCGACGACAAGCTCAGCTACGTCACCACCTCATCCCAGACGCGCTCGCTTATCATTCACGGCGGCTACGTCGAAATCCACGACGACCAGGTCCGCGTCCTGACGCCTTCGGCCGAGCAGGCCTAACCCTTCGCGGCCATCTTCGGCGCCAGCAACCACCGCAGCGTGCCGTGAGGCTCGGCCGGAAACCGCTCCAAGTCGATGCGCGCCATTGAGCCCTTCTTGAACTCGATCGCCAAGTTCGGTGTGCCAAGCAGGAACGCAGCCGACGCGCTCAGCAGCGGCTCATGCCCGCTCAGCAGCAGACTTTCTGCTCCCCGGTGCGCCCGCACTTCCTCCCACACATCCTGCGGCGTTGAACCCGGCAGAAGGGATTTGGTCCGCAGCAACTCCCCGCGGTAGCCCAGCGCTTCCGCCGCCACCTCCGCCGTCTCCACTGCCCGGCGATGTGGACTCGTCAGCACCAGCGATGGCTTCACTCCTGCCGCCGCCGCCGAACGCAATATCCCCATCAACCGCTTCCGGCCCTCCGCGGTTAACGCTCGTTGCGCATCCGCCCGATGCGCGGACGCCTCCTCGGCGATCCCATGCCTCAGAAGATATAGCTCCACAACCACTACGATAGCCCGCATTTGCCATACTCGTAGGTTCGACCTCACCCCATGCCCGACCTCGCTCCGCACGCGCGCCGCGCGGCCTACCTACTGACCGCGGGCTCCGCGGTTTCCATTCTGTTCTCCATCGCCGTCTCGCAGATCCTCATGGCCCTCGCCTTCGCGGCGCTTCTTGTATCGCGCGAGCCAATCCGCTTTCCGCCGCTGAAACTCCCGTTATTGTTGTTTTTCATCGGGACCGTGCTGTCGCTTTCGCTCGCTGACGACCCCCACATCGGCACGCCGCAGATCCGCAAGTTCTACGTGTATTTGATCGCGCTGCTCGTAGCCAGCGTCTACAACTCGGCCGCGAAAATCCGCAACACCGTGCTCCTCTGGGCCGGCGTCGCCTCGCTTTCCGCCCTCCGGAGTTTTGCACAGTTCGTGCAGAAGTTTCAGGAAAGCAGAACGGAGAACGTCAACTTCTATCAGTTCTACGTCGGTGAGCGCATCACCGGCTTCATGAGCCACTGGATGACGTTCGGCGGCGAAGAGATGATCGTGCTGCTGATGCTGGCCGCGTTTCTGTTCTTCGCCCCGCCCAGCCGATGGAAGCTTCCTGCTTCTATCGCCTGCGTCCTGCTCGCCGTCTCGATGCTGCTCGGCCTGACGCGCGGCATCTGGCTCGGCGCCGTCGTGGGAGGTGTCTATCTGCTCTGGTCCTGGCGGCCGAAGTTACTCCTCGCCTTGCCGGCGTTGATTGCCGTGTCGCTCGTCTTTGCGCCCATCCGCGAGCGCGTCGTCAGTGTTTTCCATCCGCACGGCGATCTGGACTCGAATGAGTTCCGCGTGGTCGTCTGGCGCACCGGGCTGAAAATGATCGAGGCGCATCCCTGGTTCGGACTCGGGCCGGAAGAGGTGAAGGCCGAGTTGCCGCAATACATCCCTGCCGGCATCCCGCGGCCCCTGCCCAGCGGATGGTACGGCCACCTGCACAACATCTATCTCCACTACGCGGCTGAACGCGGCATCCCCACGATGCTCATGCTCATGTGGTTCCTTGGAAAAATCGGATTCGATTTCACGCGCTCGCTCCGTGGCGGACCTCCGGTGGAATCGCGCTGGGTCCTCCACGGCGCCCTCGCCGTGTTGATGGCCGTGCTGGTCGAAGGATTTTTCGAGTTGAACCTTGGCGATAGTGAGGTCCTCACCATGTTCCTCACCGCTACTACATTCGGATATGTCGCTCGCTCATCGTGAAATTCTCCTCGCCGGCGGATCGGGCGGTCTCGGCTCGGAAACCGCGGCCCTGCTCGAAGCCGAAGGCGCGCGCGTCGTCATCTCCTCGCGCCGCTCGGGCATTCCCGCCGGCATCACGCAGAAGGACGATAGAATCCGCCTGCTCGACGCCGTGCCGGATCTCTACGGTCTGGTCGTGTTCACGGGCACGCCCGCGCGCGGCAACCCGGACGAGATGATGCAAGTGTCCTATGAAGTGAACTACGCAGGCCCCATTCTGCTTGCTCGCGAAGCGGCGGAGCGGATGAAGGACGCGGGCGCCCCCGGCGCCATCATCCTCGTCTCCACCATGCAAGCCGTGGCGCTGTTCCCCGGCTCCACCGTCTACGCCGGCGCGAAGGCGGCCCTGCAGCACGCCGCGCGCATTCTCGCCAAAGAGTGCCGCGGCCGCGCCAACATCCGCGTTAACGTGATCTCGCCTGGCGTCATGCAGGCAGGCATGGCCGAGGAAAGCATCGCGGCGGGCAAGTATGACCGCTATCTCGCCGAAGACATCCTCCCGCGCTACGGCCGCGCCCTCGATGTCGCGCGCGCGGTCCGCTTTCTCCTCGAACCGGATAACTACATCACCGGACAGATTCTCTCAATCGACGGCGGCATAACGCTCTAACCTATAGCCGCAAACTCGCCAGCGCGGCCGGCAGTTCCGGATAGAGGAACGTGTAACCGGCGCGCAGCGCCGCCTCGGGAAGCACCCGCTGGCTCGCCATCATCACTCCGGCCATATCGCCATACTTCAGCCGCAGCGCGAATTCGGGGACGGTGAAAAGCGCCGGCCGGTGCAGCGCCTTGGCGAGAGCCTTGGTGAACTCCGCGTTCGTCACCGGATGCGGTGCGGTGGCGTTCCACGCGCCGGATGCGGCATTGTGCGCCAGCGCGAACGAAACCAGCCCCGCAACGTCGTCCGAGTGAATCCACGACATCCACTGCTTTCCCGACCCGAGCTTGCCTCCCACACCGGCGCGGAACGGTGGCGCCATCTCCTTGAGCGCCCCTCCGCCCGCCCCCAGCGCGATACCGATGCGCAATTTCACCGTCCGCACGCCGAGAGTTTCAACGAACTCCGCCGCGCGCTCCCACTCCACGCACACATCGGCAAGGTAGCCCCTGCCCGGCGGCGAAGCTTCGTTGAGCGCCTCGTCCCCGCGCGGGCCGTAGAAGCCGATGGCCGAAGCGGCGACATACACCGCCGGGCGCGAAGGCTGGCCCGCCAGAGCCTCGGCCAGTTGCAGCGTGCGGTCCACGCGGCTCAAGCGGATGCGCTTCATCACCTCCGGCGTCCAGCGCTGCGCGACGGGCTCGCCGGCGAGATTCACAATCGCTTCGGCGCCGGCAAGCGCGTCGGGTGGCGGCTCATCGGCTTCTTCGGGCCACGCGGAAAATTCGATTCCTTCCGCCAGCTCGGCCGGGCGCTTCCGCCCCACAAGATGAAGTTGATGCCCTTCGGCGCCCAGCTTTCTCACAATCGAGCCGCCGAGAAAACCGGACGCGCCGATGAGCGTAATTCTCACAACGCCAACTCCCCCTGCGCCGCCTGCGCTTCCCGGCCCGTGCGTTCCAGTTCCGCGATCTCGCGGACGTAAGCGTCCACGCCGGTCTTGCGCTTCATCCCATCGAGTGACATATAGCGTATCTGGCCGAAAATCGGGCGCTCGCCCCACGGCCGGTCATGCAGACCGAAGCACCAGAGGATGTTCGTGTACGTGTTCGGGTCCCTCCCGTCGAGCGCGTAACGGTCGTGCATCGCGATCATGAATCGTATCGCATCCTGATGTGTCGCGGACCACTCGATGATCTTCTTTCCCCAATACATCCGGTAGTAGCCGTGGATCTTGCCGCGTAGCAGCAGTTCCTTCTGCGTGGCGTTCCACAGCGCGTCATGCGTGGCGGCGTGCTCCAACTGCTCCGCCGTGTAGCAGGGCTCGCGCCGGTCGCCGTCGTGCTTTCTCAGCGTGCGCAGAGCCCAGTCCGGCAGCGCATCGAGCGTTTCCGTGTCTTCGGTGTAGCGC
>JAJYAR010000299.1 GCA_021779435.1 bacterium | reverse complement strand
CACGTGCCGGTCGCAAATGAATTTGCTCCTACGGGGGCGCGCTACGGCGCCCTGCGCGCCCAGCCGTCTCTACCTCGATCCACATACCCCGGCCTCTGCGGAGGCCGGCTACACCGATCGCGTTCTGCCTTGTTGTAGCCGCGGTCCGCAGACCGCGGTGACGCCAGTCACAGACCGGCGCTACCGAGGACGAGGTATTCGCGTCAGGTTTCGGGGAGCGCCTGCGCCGACCGGCGTATCGCGCGAAAACCTCACAGCGCGTGGATCGCGCTCTTGCTGACGGCGAGCCCCGCCTCCTTCACCGCTTCGCTCATGGTCGGATGCGCGTGGATCGTCCGGGCCAGGTCCTCCGCGCTGCCTCCGTATTCCATGTGCGTGACAATCTCGCTGATCAACTCGCCGGCATTCGCCCCTAGAATCTGCGCGCCGAGAATCCGGTCCGTCTTCGCATCGGCGATGATCTTCACGTACCCATCGGGTGCGCCCGCCGCAATCGCGCGACCGTTCGCCGCAAAGTTGAACTTGCCGACATTGACCGCGAGGCCCTTCGCCTTCGCGCTTTCCTCGCCGAGCCCGACCGACGCCACCTCCGGGTTCGTGTACACGATCGCCGGCACCAGGTCCCAGTTGATGTGGCCCGCCTTGCCGGCGATCCACTCGGCGACCGCAACGCCGTCCTCCTCCGCCTTGTGCGCGAGCATGGGACCGGCAACAACATCGCCGATCGCCCAGATGCCGCCGACGTTCGTGCGCAGGTGGGCGTCAACCCGGACGCGCTTCTTCTCGTCCAGCTGCACCCCGGCCTTATCGAGGCCAAGGCCGTCGGTGAACGGCCGCCGGCCAACCGAGACGAGGACCTTGTCGGCGGGAAACTCGAGCTTCGCGCCCTCGCGTTCCGCCGTGAGCACGCCGTTGGCGAAGCCGGTGACCTTCGCGCCGACCTCGATCCGAAGGCCCTGCTTCTGGAGGAGTCGCGTGAAATTCCGGACGATGTCTTCGTCGTAGGCGGCGACGATCCTCGGGAGAAACTCCACGACGCTGACCTCGCTTCCAAGCCGCGCCCAGACCGACCCGAGTTCGAGTCCGATCGCGCCACCGCCGACCACGACGAGCCTCCGCGGTATCGCATCGAACCCGATCGCCTGGTCGGACGACACGACGGTCCGTCCGTCGAACTTGAGGAACGGCAACTCGACCGGCGCCGAGCCCGTGGCGATCACGATGTTCCTGGCGGTGAGTTCCTGCGCCGACGCGCCCGCGGCCGGGGCGACCTTCACGCGGTTCGCCGCGACGAACGTCGCGCTGCCGTTGAGCACCGTGATCTTCCGCGCCTTGGCAAGCTGGGCGACCCCGCCGACGAGTTTCGCAACAACCTCGTCCTTTCGCTTCATGAACGCGGGCAGATTCACCTCGACCGAGCCGAAGGAGATGCCCTGTTCCGCCGCGTGGTGTTTCGCCCAGGCCAGGTGTTCGCTCGCGTGCAGCAACGCCTTGCTGGGGATGCAGCCCACGTTAAGGCACGTCCCTCCGAGGGTGGCCCGCTTGTCCACGAGCGCCACCTTCAAGCCAAGCTGCGCCGCGCGAAACGCGCAGACGTAGCCGCCCGGGCCGGCGCCGATGACGATCAGATCGAAGGAGGATTCGGAGGACATTTTACGGAAGGGACGGAGGGGGGCTGGATTCGCGTCGGCTCGCTCACGCTCGCCGCTACTTTGGAGAGACTACTGGCTGGCGCTCACCGCTACGGACGGACCACTCGCTGGCGCAGCCACGGTGGAGAACCCGCTCGCTGGCGCTCGCAGCTACATTCTTCATTCTCAATTCTGAATTCTGCAGTAGGCGCGGAGCGCCGCGCTCACGCTCCGATCAGCAACCGCGCGGGATCCTCGATCGCCTGCTTCACCTTCACGAGGAAGGTCACGGCTTCCTTGCCGTCGATCAGGCGATGATCGTAGCTCAGCGCGAGGTACATCATCGGCCGGATGACCACCTGGCCGTTGAGCGCCACCGGACGCTCATTGATCGCGTGCAGGCCAAGGATCGCGCTTTGCGGAAGGTTGATGATCGGCGTCGAAAGCATGGACCCGAAGATGCCGCCGTTGGTGATGGTGAACACGCCGCCCTCGAGGTCGGGCAGGGTGATCTTCCCCTCGCGGGCGCGCTTCGCGGCATCGCCTATCGCCTTCTCGATGTCGGCCATCCCGAGGGCGTCGCAGTTGCGGATGACGGGAACGAGCAATCCCTTCTCCGTCGAGACGGCGACGCCGATGTCGTAGAAGTGATTCTGGACGATCGAGTCCCCCTCGATCTGCGCGTTCACCGCCGGCACTTCCTTCAGCGCGTTGACGACGGCCTTTGCGAAGAACGACATGAACCCGAGCTTCACGCCGTTCTTCTTCACGAAGTCGTCCTGATACTTCGCGCGCAACGCCATGACAGCGGACATGTCGACCTCGTTGAAGGTCGTGAGCATGGCCGCCTCCTGCTGCGCCGCGAGGAGACGCTGGGCAATCCGGGCGCGCAGGGGAGACATCTTCTTCCGCGTCTGCCGCTCGGACGCGGCTGCGGGTGCGCCGGCCGCAGGTGCCGCCGGTGCGGGGAGCGGAGAGGCAGGAGCGGGCTTCGCCGCCGGTTTCGGTGTGGAAAGCATGTCGCCTTTCGTGACGCGCCCGCCCTTGCCGGTGCCCGGAATGCTGGCCGGATCGACGCCGGTTTCCTCGGCGAGCCGGCGGACCGCGGGAGATTCGGCGAGCGACTGCGCCGCCTGTTTCGTTCCCGGCGGAGCGTACGGGTTCGGGACTGCCGTGGTGGCGGTCGCGGACGCGGCGACCGTCGGCGCGGGAGAGGCGGCCTTCGCGGCACCCGCACCCACGTCGGTGTCGATCGTGCCGACGGTCTGGCCGATCTTCACCTCATCGCCCACGCCTGCCTTGAGACTGATCCTGCCGGCGGCTTCCGCAGTGCCCTCCGAGGTGATCTTGTCGGTCTCCAGTTCGAACAACGGCTGGTCCTTCTGGACGATGTCGCCGTCGTTGACGTGCCACTTGGCAAGGATGCCGGAGCTGATGGATTCACCCATCGGTGGGATTTTGACTTCGAGAAGGGGCATGGTGTGGGAGGGGCGTTGAGCGAATCGGGCAGGGTGCGTTCAGTAAAACGGAATTTCCGCGTCCAGCAATGTTTGCACTTGCGCCCGTCGCCGACAACCACCGGGGGCGGCGGCACCGGCTACCTCGACATCGCGATTTTGGTCGGGTGTAGCCGGCCTCCGCAGAGGCCGGGGTTCGGCGGGTAGGTTGGACCCGTCCTGCGCCCGGATTTGAGCCACCGGGGTCAGCGACCCCGGCTGCAACGGAGCCGAAGGGGTGTTGGTTCGATGTAGCCGGCCTCGGTGAGGCCGGGGCTTGCGAATGGCGGTTCATGCTCGGCGGTGCGCCCGATTACAGCGTGAAGGCCTCCTTGAGCAGCGCGGCCAGTTCGAGCCGGTGCAGTGCCAGCGAACCGACGGCGGGGGAGGCGGAAGCGTCGCGGCCGGCATACAGCGGCCTGCGTTCGAACGTGTCCTCGAGCTGCGGCGCGATCCACGTCCAGGCGCCATTGTTGGCGGACTCCTCCTGCGCCCAGATGATTTTGGCATTCGCGTATTTTCGGGCGATGTCGCCGAGCCGCCGCTTGTTCAGCGGATAGAGCTGCTCGATCCGGACGATCGCCACGTCGTCGGCGTGGTGCTTGGTGCGGTAGTCGACGAGGTCGTAATAGACCTTTCCCGAACACAGGATGACACGCGTGGGCGTCTTTGCCTCGCCGGCGCGCGGCCCGCTGTGCGCCGAATCGTCGATGATTTCCTGGAAATGGCCGTGGGTGAAATCGTCCACCCGCGAAATGCAGGCGGGATGCCGCAACAGCGACTTGGGTGACATCACGACGAGCGGCTTCTGGAAATCACGCCGCATCTGACGCCGCAGCGCATGGAAGAAATTCGCCGGCGTGGTGATGTTCGCGACCTGGATGTTGTCCTCGGCGCAAAGCTGAAGGAAGCGCTCGAGCCGCGCCGACGAGTGTTCAGGGCCCTGTCCCTCGTAGCCGTGAGGCAGGAGCATGACGAGCCCGGTGGTGCGTTGCCATTTCGTCTCCCCACTGGCGATGAACTGGTCGATGACGACCTGCGCGCCGTTCGCGAAGTCGCCGAACTGCGCCTCCCAGATGCAGAGCAGGTTGGGATCGGACTTATTCCATAC
>JAJYAR010000298.1 GCA_021779435.1 bacterium | reverse complement strand
GCCGTAAAGAGGACCACCGGCAGTGCGAGCATGGCCTGCAGCCAGCGGGTGGAGGCGGCGCGGGCGGGCGGCACGACGAAGATTTCTGCGTCAGGCTTCTCGCCCACAGCCCGCTCGGCCGCGGGGATGATCCCGTTGCGAAACTCGCGCCATGCCTGCGTCACGGCTGCGGCCACCTGTGTTTCCAACCGCTCCCGCAGCGCGGCTTCCTCCGCTTTGCGCGTGATCTGAGCGCGTTCGTCGGCCTCGCTGAAGGTGGCGGTCACGTCGCCGTTCCAACGCAGCAGGACGTTGGAACTGTCGCGCGATGAGAACAAGAGAAGGACCGCCTTGCTCGCCGGCAAGGTTGGTTTGAAGAACGTCTGGCGGAGCAGCAAACCCTCCGGACACCAGCGGAAATCGTTGAAAAGATGGCGATCGGTCAGAAATTTACCGAAGCGCTTCAAGTCCGATTTCTCCAGTTGTGCTGCCGGCTTGGCCGTGGCCGCATCCGGCGGCGGGACTTCCAGCATTCCCATCATCGCGCGCAGAAACAGGCTGTTGTCCATTCGCGTCGGCCGCCAGCGCATGATCCACATCAGCCACAGCGAGCCGGCAATGAAGAAGTAGGCGTTGGCGGTCGGTGGCACGAGGCCTGCCGCCGTCAGCACGATCCCACCGGCAAGCATCGCGAACCAAACCAACATGCCGGCCTGAAACCGGTTGCGAATGCCCGTCATGCGCCATTGCAGCGCGAATATTCCCACCATGAAGAGGGCGAGGATCGCGTAGGCCCGACTCTGGCCAAGCTTCGAGATTAACGCGAGGATTGCGAGCACCAAGGGAATGGTCACCAGCGGCACGACCCAAAGTATCCTGCGGGACATGGCCCGTTGCATCTGGGCGCGGAAGCCGGTGGGATCGCGAAAATTACGCTGTTCCGCCTTCGCCGCCAACGCGGTCATCGCCAGGCCTGGCAATGCCCCGACCACCGCGGCGAAGACCGGCAGCAGCCAGGTAAACGGGGCGACCTTGACCATTGTGCCCAGGACCGCCGCACCGCCGGCGGCGGTCGCCGTCTTCGTGGAAGACAATGCCAGCACGGCGGCCATGATTCCCGGAACCAGCGTTTTGCCCGGCCCGAGCTTGCCGAGCGAATCGGCGAGCCGTTCTTCCAGCCGTTCCCGCAACGCCGCGCGTGCCCGATGCAACCGCACGCGCAACGCCGCCTCGGAAATGCCCAACGCCGCCGCCGCTTCCGCGCCACTCCTGCCTTCGAGATAGAACAACACAAGGCATTCGCGGTGCGTGGCTGGCAGTTCCGCCAGCGTCTGGCGCAGCGTTTCCGGAGTGCAGGGAGTGTCGGCTTCGTCGGTGTCCGGTTGCGCGCTCTGCGCCACCGGTTGTTCCAAGGCCCACCGTTCGCGCCGGTTGAGTTCCCGCCGGTGCCGGAGACCGAGATTGATCGCAATGTGGCGCGCGATCGCCGTGATCCAGCCGGCAAACTTGCGGTCGTCCCCCAGCAACCACAGCCGCCGGTAGCCGCGAATGAACGCTTCCTGCGTGGCGTCCTCGGCCAGCGCGGCGTCACCGAGGCGGCTCCACGCCACGGCAAAAACATGGCGCTCGTGGCGCTCGACAAGTTCGCGATACCGCTCCGCGTTGCCGCCGCGCACGGCGGCCACGGCCTCGGCGTCCTTGCCCAAAGTGTCCATTGCTTCGATGTGCATCATTCACCCGCAAGACCACCAAGGCGAGGAATTGTTACAGCCGCGGCCGCGTCATCCACTGCTTGCATCCCGGCTCACGCACCCAAAACCGGAGAACGTCCGGCTCTCTTGCTCCAGGTCCGCCCTCCCTGAATCTGTCCGGCAATGCTCGCGCGCCTTTGTTCGCCTTTGAAAACCTCATAACCGTCGCAGGGATTGTGCTTGCTGGTTCGCGCTGGCTGCGGCTAAATCGCGCCCGGTTTTGCCAGGGCCCACGGAATGCGGACGGACGAACCCCGCCAGGGCCGGAAGGCAGCAACGGTAGTTTGCTCGGCATCTGCCGTGGTCACCCTGGCTTTTTTGATTTTAGGTTGCGGATTGGCAAGGGCGGATTTCTCGCGGGCCTCCGCGTGTTGCAATCCGCCATCGGCAAGCGAATGAGTTATCAAGTCATAGCGCGGAAATACCGTCCGCAGCGGTTCGCCGATGTCGTTGGCCAGGAGCATGTCACCCAGACGCTCGCCAATGCCATCCAGCAACGCCGCATTGCCCATGCCTACCTGTTCTGCGGTCCGCGCGGCACCGGCAAGACCACCGTCGCCCGCATCTTCGCCAAATGCCTCAACTGCACCGGTGGGCCGAAGGTGGACTTCGACGACGCCGATCCGCGCTGCGTGGAAATCACCGAGGGCCGTGCGATTGACGTGATGGAAATTGACGGCGCGAGCAACAATGGCGTCGAGCAGGTGCGCGAACTGCGCGAGACGGTGAAATATGCGCCGGCCTCCGCCCGCTTCAAAATCTACATCATTGACGAAGTTCACATGCTCTCGACGGCGGCGTTCAACGCGCTGCTGAAAACGCTCGAGGAGCCGCCGGAGCACGTGAAGTTCATGTTCGCCACCACCGATCCGGAAAAGGTGCTGCCGACGATTCTCTCGCGCTGCCAGCGGTTTGACCTGCGCCGGATTCCGGCCGCGCTGATCGTCCGGCACCTGGCCCAGATCGCGCAACAGGAAGGCGTGAAGATTGACGAGCCGGCGCTCGACGCCATCGCCCGCGGCGCCGATGGCGGGATGCGCGACGCCGAGTCCACACTGGACCAGTTGATCAGCTTTTGCGGCGACACGATTGGCGAAAGCGACGTGCTTTCGATGTTCGGCCTGGCCGCCCGCAGCGAAGTGCTGGCGCTGGCCGGTGCGATCATCGCCGGCGACGCCGCGACGGCGTTGCGCGAACTGGACGAACTGTCCCGCCACGGCAAGGACCTCGGCCGGTTGCTGGCCGATTTGCTCAACCATTTCCGCAATCTGCTGGTGTTTCAGGTGTCGCGCGGCGACCTGCGCCTGATCGAAGTCTCCGAAGCCGAGGCCGCCGCGCTCCGCGAACAGGCCGCGCGCCTGGGCGCCGACGCCGTCGGCCGCGTCATGGAAACCCTGGCCGACGGTGAAGGCCGGCTGCGGGACGCGACTTCCAAAAAAATCCTGTTCGAGGTCACGCTGATGAAGGCGATCCAGGCGCGGAACGCCGTCAGCGTTGACGTGCTTCTCCAGCGCCTTAACGAACTGCGCGGCGAAGTCGGCGAAACGGCTCCCTCGGCCGGGCCGGCGAGCCGGCCCGCACCGGCTGCCGCTGCGGAACCCGTTCCGGACCGATTGGAGGAGGCGGCTCCGGTCGTCCCGGCCGCGCCGGCGCCGGCGGCCGGCGATCCGGAAGGCCGACTGTCCCGGCTGTGGGCCGACTTGATCGAAGCCGTGGGGCGGGCCAGCCCGTTTACGCGCAGCTACCTGCTCAAGGCGTTTCCGGTTTCCTTCGACAACCGCGTTTTCACGATTGGCTTCGACCCGGAATTCGCCGACCAGATCGTGCTGGTGGACTCGCCGAAGAACCACACGCTGATCCAGACCAAGCTCAAGGAAATGGGCTTAGGCGACGCGCAGGTGAAATTCATCAAGTCGGAGGCGTCACCCGCGCCGAAGGCCGCCGCCGAAGCGGTCCCTGAACCCGCGCTCGTTGCCGCGTCGTCGCGTTCCGTGGCCCCGCCGGCCGCCACTCCTGCGGCCGCCGCGCCTCCACCGCCGAAACTGGAAAAGGCCAGGCCGGAGAAGCTCGCTCCGGCCGATTTCAAAAACGATCCGTTGATCCGGCAGGCGATCGAGATTTTTCGCGGCCGGATTGTTGAAGTCCGTGGCTGAGCATCGCTTTCAACTCCCAGCGTTTAACCATTAACCGTCAACTTCCTCTCCCCCTCTCTCATGTCCAGCATTGGCAAATTGATGAAACAGGCCTCGCGCATCCAGCAACAGATGGAGGCCGTCCAACTCGCCCTCGCCAGCCGCACCGTGGAAACCACCAGCGGCGGCGGCGCCGTCAAGATCACCGCCCGGTGCGATGGCACCGTCGCGGCGATCAAAATTGATCCGCAGGCGGTCAATCCGGCGGACGCGCAACTGCTCGAAGACCTGGTGCTGACCGCCGTGAACAGCGCCCTCGCCAAGGCCAAGGAGATCGCGAACGCGGAGATGGGCAAGGTCACCGGCGGGTTGAACATG
>JAJYAR010000297.1 GCA_021779435.1 bacterium | reverse complement strand
CGCGAATCCGCCGCCCGCCGGCTCATACCCCGCCGTCACCCCCACGCGCTTGTACACCGGACACTGCGCGTACAATTTATGGCGGCAATAAAAACAATCCATACACGGGATATGGTGAAATACCACCACCCGGTCGCCCGGCTCGTAGTCCGTCACCCCCGCGCCCACCGCCGCAATCACGCCCGCCGTCTCATGCCCGAATATCCTCGGCGGAGCCAGCAGGTCGTACTCGATCTTCTTCAGGTCCGTGTGGCAGATCCCGCAGCTCTCCACCTGGATCAACACCTCGCCGTCTTCGATCTCCGGCGTCGGAATCGACTCGACCCTTACCTTCTGATTCCCTTTGTACACCGCCGCCCGCATCGCCGAAGGCACTTCACCCAGGCGACCCTGAGCCAGCGCGTGCGCCGCCAGCCCGCCGATTTGTCCGTCCTTAGAACCGGCAGCCGGCAAGGCCGTCTCCTAACTGAATCGATGCCTTCTCGCAGCGCCGCCCGAAGCGAATCAGAGCCGCCAGCCTCTTCGGCCGCCCCATCGCCGCCAGCGCAATCCGGCTACGCGAAAACCGCCCGTCCGGCCCCCGGTATCGATTGAAGTCCATCGGCATGTCCTCGTTCGCTCCGTCCGTCACCACGCGAATGCAATAGAACGGTAACCCCTGCTCCCGCGCCGCCGCCGCTACTCCGGCGGCTTCCATCTCTACAGCCGCGGCGCCCGTCGCGGCCAATTGCCGCTTTTCCAACGCCGTGCTCACTACGCGGTCTTCCGACAGGATCCGGCCCCTCAAATACCGCGCCGGACACTCCGGCACGGCAGCGGTCCAACGATTGACCGCCGTTCCTACTAGAATATCGCCAACCGCCAGCTTCGCGTCGAGCGCGCCGCAGTACCCCGTGCTCACCCATGCTCCCACTTCGCCCGCCGCCTCTACCGCTTCCCGCGCCAACTTCGGACCCGGACCGTTGGCCGCCAGCACCACCCGGCGCCCCGCCCACTGCCCTTCAGCCAAATAATCAATCGGCGCTCGCATCCTTCGTACTCCGCTCAACAACCGCACAATCCCGTCGAACTCCCGCCGCTCCGCGGCCACAAATCCCAGCGTGCTCAACTCGCGATGCTCAGCCTCCGCGCCTCCGGCACATAACCGTTCGCCTGAAACCACTCCACCGCGCGCTCCAGCGCTTCGTCCACCGGCCTCGGCGCAAATCCCAGTTCCCGCCGCGCCTTCTTCCAGCTCACGAACATCTTCTTCTTAGCCATCCGCACCGCATCGAGCGGCGCCCGCGGCTCCCGCCCCGTCACCCGCGAAAGGCCCGTATCGATCATCCCCGTGAAATACGCCATCGCATAAGGAATCTTCCACCGCGGCGCCGGAATCCCGCTGATCGCCGCAAGTTTCCCCAGAATCTGCTCCAGCGTCAGGTTCTGGCAGCCCAGAATGTACCGCTCTCCCTCCACGCCCCGCTCGCACGCCTGCAGATGCCCCATCGCCGTGTCCCGCGCATCCACCAGGTTCAACCCCGTCTCAATGTACGCCGGCATCCGCCCCAACAGAAAATCCAGAATGATCCGCCCCGTCGGCGTCGGCTTGAAATCGTGGTCGCCCACCGGCGCCGTCGGATTCACAATCACCACCGGCACCCCCATCCGCGCGTACTCGAGCGCCACCCGCTCGGCCTGAAACTTCGACCGCTTGTAGTCGCCCGCCATCTCCGCCTCGCCCACCGGCGCCGTCTCGTCGCCTTCCCCGCCCGGCGGAATCCCGATGCACCCCACGGTGCTCGTGTACACCACGCGCTCGGCGCCCTCCCGCAGCGCGGCTTCCAGCACGTTCCGCGTCCCCTCTACGTTCGAACGGAACATCTCCGCCCGGTCCCGCGCCCACAGCCGGTAATCCGCCGCCGCGTGAAAAATCAGCCCGCACCCCGCCGCCGCCCGCTCCACCGACGCCGCGTCACGGAGGTCTCCCTCCACCCGTTCGACGTCGAGTTCCCGCAGCCGGCTCCCCGGACGCGCCAGCGCCCGCACCCGATAGCCGCGCTCGCTGAGCAGCCTCGCGATGTGCCAGCCCAGAAACCCCGTAGCTCCCGTAACTAGTACTGGTTTCATGCTTGGCGAAAGGCGCGCAGCCTTTAGCCGCGGCCCGCGCTCCTCGCCTGGAGAAAACAATTCAGCGCCATCACTGGAAATGAGTGCCGGTATAAGTGATAACTCAGGTAGAACACTCTCGGAAATCCCGTGCCCGTGGCCAGGTCCTCGTCCCAGGTTCCGCCGCTCGTCTGCGTCCGGAGCAGGTACTCCACGCCGTCCTTCAGACTCGCGCTCGTCGTGTCTCCGCCCGCCAGCAGCGCCAGCACCGCCCACGCCGTCTGAGATGGCGTGCTCGCCGCCGCGACATAGCGGTTCTCATCGTAGCTGGCGCAGCTCTCGCCCCAGCCGCCGTCGAAGTTCTGGTTCGCCCGCACCCACTCGAGCGCCCGCTGCACCGGAGCTTCCAGTTCGCTCACCCCCGCCGCCGCCAGCCCACGCAACGCCAGGAATGTGCCGTAGATGTAATCCACGCCCCACCGGCCGTACCAGCTTCCGTCCTGCTCCTGCGCCTGCAAAAGATACTTCACGCCGCGCTGCACCGCCGGATCGTTCTGGCTCACCCCGCAGGCGCACAGCGCTTCGAGCACCCGCCCCGTGATGTCCGGACACGTCGGGTCCAGCATCGCGTTATGATCGGCGAACGGCACGTAGCTCAGCGACTCCCAATTGTTGTCGACATCGAAAGCCGCCCACCCGCCGTCTTTCGACTGCATATCGAGCAGCCACCTCACCGCCCGCTTAACCGCCGCCGACTGCGCCGCCGGCTTTCCCTGCGCCCGGCTCAGCGCCAGCAGCACCATCGCCGTATCGTCAATATCCGGATAAAACTCGTTGGCGAACTCGAAGTACCACCCCGCCGGCTCCGTATTCGGCCGCTTCACGCTCCAGTCGCCCTTGCGCCGCACTTCCTTGGTCAGCATCCAGTCCGCCGCCCGGCCGAGCGCTGCCTCCGGCGGCTCACCGCCCAATCCCAGCGCATACCCAGCAATCGCCGTGTCCCACACCACCGAAAAACACGGCTGGAAGTAGAACCCGCGCTCGTCGTCCACCATCAGCCGGTCGAACTGCCGCTGCGCTTCCACCCGCTCCGGATGATCCGCCGGATACCCAAGTAGATCGAGCGCCATGATCACGTACATCATCGGGGGATAAATCGCACCCAGCCCGTCGGTGTACCGCGTCCGCTCGATCATCCACTTCTCGGCCTTCCGGATCGCCTTCTGCCGCACGCTCCGCGAACCGTGCTTCTCCCACCACTTCAAAAACCGGTCGGCCTTATAAAAGAAACTCCGCCAACTGAAAAACTTCGCGCCTTCCGTGAACTCCGTTTTCACGCCCGGAACAAACAGTTCCCGCAGGTCGAATTCCTTCGGCACGGGCCGCCGCGGATGGAACGCATGCACAATCGCCAGCGGAATCACGATCGCCCGCGTCCACGACGACATCTGGTAAATAAAATTCCCCGGCAGCAGCATCAGCTCCGGCGGCACCGTCGGCGCGCCTTCGCGCGGATACAGCCCGAACAGGCTCAGGTTGATCTTCACGTAGCTGTTCGCCGCCTGAATCCCGCCCAGCGCCAGAATCCGCTCCCGCGCCCGCTTCAGCCGCGGATCGTCGTAGTCGAGCCCCGCCAGCTTCAGCGCAAAATACGCCTTCACCGTCGCGCTCACATCCGGCGGCCCCTGCGGATAAATGTTGAATCCCCCGTCGGGCAACTGCCGCGCCAGAATGCTCTCCATCGCCCGGCCGATCCGCTCGCGCTCCGGCGGATTCCAAACGCCGTCCACCGGCGGGTGCAGCCAAAGCTGCAGCAGAATCCAGTCGCTCTCGAGCGTCGTGTCCGCCGTCAGCTCGCCCCACCAGTAACCGTCGCGATGCTGCCGCGCGAGCAGCCAGCCGGTCGCTCGCGTTACCGCCCGCGCCGCTCCGCTCGACAACGCCTCCGCGACCGGCATCGTCTGACTCATACCCTCAGCTCGGCGCTCCCTCCGCCGATCACCGGAAGTTGGAATCGCACGTCTTCTTGTTTCAACTCCATCTCCTCGAGCGACCCGAATCCGAACTGCGACTTCAGCGTCCAGATCAGGTCCTCTACCAGCACCTCCGGCGCCGACGCCCCCGCCGTCACCGCCACCGTCCGCACACCCTTCAGCCACTCCGGCTTCATCTCCCCGGCATCGTCCACCAGGT
>JAJYAR010000296.1 GCA_021779435.1 bacterium | reverse complement strand
CCCGGCGGCGGCCATCGCGGCGTCGGCGCCGCCGCCCATCGCGAAGCCGATGTCCGCGGCTGCGAGCGCCGGCGCGTCGTTCACCCCGTCGCCCACCATGCCGACGTGCCTTCCCGCCGTTTGCAGGCGGCGCACCTCGACGACCTTGTCGTCGGGCAGCACCTCGGCCAGCACCCGTTCGATCCCCAGCGCCGCGGCCACCGCGGCGGCGGTCCGCCGGTTGTCGCCGGTCAGCAGCACGATCTCCAGGCCCGCGCTGCGTAGATCGCGGATCGCCTCGAGCGCGGTGGGTTTGATCGGATCGGCGACCGCGATGAATCCGAGGAGCCGCGGAGCCGGAAGCAACGAAGCCACCCACATCACGGTGCGTCCCTCGGACTCCAGCTTGGAGGCCGCCGCCGCGAGCGGCTCGAAAGAGACGCCGTGTTCCGTCATCAAGCGGCGGTTGCCGATCGCGACGTGATTCCCGTCGATCGACGCGGTGAGGCCAAGTCCGGCGCGGCTCTGGAATTGCGCGACCGGCCGCAGTGAGAGGCCCGTCGCGCGCGCCAGGATCGCGCGGGCGAGCGGGTGCTCGCTGCCGGTTTGCGCCGACGCGGTCAGGCAGAGCAGCGCATCCTCGCCGCCCGGCTCGACCGCGGCGATGTCCGTGACCACCGGCTTCCCCTCGGTCAGCGTGCCGGTCTTGTCGACCACCAGCGTGGTCAGGTCGTGCGCGCGCTCCAAAGCCTCGGCGTCGCGGATCAGGATGCCGGCCCGGGCCGCCGTTCCCGTCCCGACCATGAGCGCCGTCGGCGTCGCCAGACCGAGCGAACAAGGGCAGGCGATCACCAACACCGAGATCGCGGCGATGAGGCCGGTGTCGAAACGTCCGAAACCGAGCCACCAGGTCAGGAACGTGGCGAGCGCGAACGCCAACACCACGGCGACGAAGACCGCCGCGATCCGGTCGACCAGCCGCTGCACCGGCGGCTTCTTCGACTGCGCGTTCTCCACCAGCGCAATGATCCGCGCGAGCGTCGAGCGCGCGCCCACGGCGCTCGTGCGGATGCGCAGCAGGCCGGCACCGTTGATCGATCCGCCGACGACCCGGTCCCCTGGGTGCTTTTCGACCGGCAGGCTCTCGCCGGTCAGCAGGCTCTCGTCCACTCCGCCGGTCCCGCTCATGAGGACACCGTCGACGGGCAGCCGCTCGCCGGGGCGGACCACGACGACGTCATCGACCGCAACCGCGTCTGCAGGCACCTCGATCTCCCCGCCGTCGCGCTCGACCCGCGCGCTCTCCGGTCGCAGCGACATCAACGCGCGGATGGCCGCGGTGGTCGAGTGTTTGGCGCGCGCCTCCATCCATTTGCCGAGCATCACGAGCGCAATGACGACCGCCGCGCCCTCGAAATAGAGCGGACGGCCGGAACCGTCCGCGAGCAGATAGAAACTGTAGAAATACGCCGCCGAGGAGCCGAGCGCCACCAACAAGTCCATGTTGCCCGTACCCGCGCGCAACGCCTTCCAGGCGCCCACGTAGAATCGGCGGCCGAAGTAGAACTGCACCGGCGTGGCGAGGGCGAACGCGACCCAACCGGGCAGCGAAAGTCCGGCCATCGGCAGGATTAGCGGTGCGCACAACACCAGGGCGGCGAACACCCGCCGGCCCTCGCGACGCCTGATCGCCGCATCCTCCTCGGCGGCGGCGCGATCCTGCGCGGCGTCGCCGGTGAGCAGGCGGGCCCCATATCCCGCTCGTTGCACCGCCGCGATGAGATCCGCCGGCCGCAGCACGCCGTCGACACCCAGGACGGTGGCGTGTTCGGTGGCAAGATTGACCTCGGCGTGCAGGACGCCCGGGACCTTGCGCAGGACTTTTTCGACGCGGCCGGAACAACTCGCGCAGGTCATGCCGGAGATCGCGAGTTCGCGCCGCTCGCCGCCCCCGGCGGGGGTCAGCGTCGGTTCGGCGGGCTGCACGTCAACCGGACGATGAGGCGTCGAATCCTCCGGCCTCGACCGCCGCAATCAGGTCGGCACTCGCGGCGGTTCCCGCGACTTCGGCCCGGCCCCGCGCGAGGTCGACGTCGACGGCGGTCACGCCCTGAACCCCCGTCAGCAGCCGCTTGACGGTGTTGGCACAGCCGGCACAGGTCATGCCGGATATCGACAACACGAGCCGCCGCTCCGCAGCCGTTGATCCTTCAGCGCTCATCGCGATTCTCCTGCCGTCCAACCAGGAGCGTCAGTCTAGACCCTAGGGCTCCGGGTAGGTCAAGAGAGCACGGTTGGAAGGATCGACGGGTTCGAGCGACGCAGACGGCCAGAGCCTCTCGCTAGGCCAGGGCAGGATCATGAACCAATGCTCCAGCAGACCGAGCGCGAGCAGCGTGGTGACCAGCACCGTGCCGGCCGCCGACGGCCCTGGCGCCTGCCGCAGGCACTGCTGCGCGAGCAGTGCGAACGCGATCGTCGCCGCGGTCACCGAGACCGGAAACAGGAAGTTCATCGTCCGCCTGCCGAAAAAACCCGTCAGATAACGCAGATGTTCGGGCAGGAATCGCTGGCCACGGTACGCCACGCCGAGGAACAGGTTGAGTTTCGCGCTGATCCGCATCGCCCACAGCACGCAAAACGTCCACAGGCCCGTGCGGTTCACCGCGTTCCAGGTCAGCGCCAGGATCAGCAGGCCCGCGGCCACGGTCGCGAGTTCATGGTAGATGACAGCCTGCGTGGCATGCAGGAAATGCGCGTGCCCGCCACAGCCGGATTCGCACGCCCGCTTGCGCGGTCCGGTGATGAAGCCCATCAGGAAACTCATTTCGACCCACGCCCACACCAGGATCGCCGCCGTGAAGGCCGCGTAGCACGCGGCGGGACCGCTTATGCCGGCGCTGGCATGCAGTGCGTGGAGAGCGATGAGCAGCGTGATCGTCGCGCCGAGCAGGCTCCAGCGGAAGGTCTCGCGCGGCAGCCCGTCGAGAAACAGGATCACGCCGGTCAGCGTCCACCAGAGCATCGCGGCGAACAGGGCGGGGGCGGCAAAGGTCATCACGACGAGGCGTCCGCTACCAGGCCGGTGCCGCGCAGATCCGCTCCGGCAACTCGTGTTTGACGACGGGCAGGCAGTACAGCCTCACGAACACGCCGAACGCCGCCGTGCCGAGCACCGCGCGCCGCAACTGCCCGAGGAGGCCGCCACGCGCCTTCGCCGCTGCGCTCGCCACCGCGAGCTCGCGCAGACGCTCGAACCCCCGCCGCAATCTCGGGTCGGTGAGATTCAGGCTGACCGGGAAGACCTGTTTCGAGATCTCGGTCGTGATCTCGAACACCTTGTAATCGTATTCCGTCGGATCCATCGCGAAGGCCTCGTACATGACAGGCCGGGTGTGGTCGCGCACGTACATCGTCGCGAACACCGCGAGCAGGAAGAACCGGATCCAGAGCCTGTTGTGTCCGCGCAGCAGTTGCGGATGCGCACGCAGGATCAGCGCGAACGCCTCGCCGTGGCGGTACTCGTCGTTGCACCATTCCTCGAACCAGCGAAAAATGGGATGAAAGCGCCGCTCCGGATGGGCCTGCAAATGGCGGAATATCGTGATGTAGCGAGCGTAACCGATCTTCTCCGAAAGGTAGGTCGCGTAGAAAATGAATTTCGGCCGGAAGTAGGTGTACTTCTTGTCCCGCCGCAACAATCCCAGGTCGACCGCGAGACCGAAGTCCTTCAGCGCCTGGTTGATGAAGCCGGCATGCCGTGCCTCGTCGCGGGCCATGTAGCCCATGAGTTCGCGAATATCCGCGTTGCGCGACAACCGGCGCTTGATCTCGCTGTAGAGCACGCAGCCGGAAAATTCCGCGGTGACCGAACTGATCAAGAAGTCGAGGAACTCCTGATGCAGGGCCGGCGGAAGCGCGCGGACTTCGGCGTCGAAATCCGCATTGCGCTCGAAGTGATCGCGGTTCGCATCGCGCTTGAACTCGGCCATCATCGAGGACCATTCGGCCCGCACCGGGCCGATGTCGAGCCGCTCGAGCGCGGCAAAGTCCGTCTTGTAGAACCGCGGACTGAGCAGCGTGTCCGCTCCGGCGTGGCGCGTGGCGCCTTCGGCATCTTCTATCGCGATGGCGGTGTTCATCGATGTACTCCCTCGCTGCTCAGCGTCGCGTTCAATATGCCGGCGAACGCGCCGGAGTTCGTCGGCCCGAAGGCCTCGAGATCGACGTGACGCCCGGTCGATGGATCGTCGAGCGACAGACGACCGTCCGCCCATCGGGTAAGCCGAAACGGGGGGGGAGACG
>JAJYAR010000295.1 GCA_021779435.1 bacterium | reverse complement strand
GAACGCCGCCTGCCGGGCCATCACGCTGCGGCGCCGGCGAGGCCGATGTTCCGGAACGGCTCTCGTCATCGCTCCTTGTTTCCCGCCCGGCCTCTCTTCCGCGCCCCTGCCTGTGCCGCCTAGGCCTTCAGCACTCGGTTCACTTCGGCCTGCGCCTGGTCGAGCGACGCTTTCGGGTCGGCGCCGTCATAGATCACCCGTTCGATCGCGCGGCCGATCGCCTGTGTGATTTCGTTGGTGTACTCGGACCGGATGTACCAGGTGCCGGTCTCGATGTCGCGCATGTGCACGGAGAAGAACGGGAAGTGCTGCGCCGTGGCGGTGGCGTCGAGGCCCTTCACCGGCTGGAAGAATGCGACCTTCTCCAGCCATTCCGCGGGCTTGGCAAGCATGAAACGGACGAAGTCCCACGCAACGATCTTCTCCGCCTCGGGCTTCGCCTTGTTCACCCCCCACATCCAGCCGTAGAGGATGGTATGCGGCTTCGCCGGATTCACCTGCGGCAGCGAAACCACGGTGAAGTCGTCGCCGATGCGCGATTGGCGGATCTGCGAAGTCGCCCAGGGGCCGGTGATCCACATGGCGGTGCGGCCGTCGATGAAGTCCTGATTCGGGTTGCTCGGCGTGTTGAGGGTGGTGCGGGGATCGCCGGTAACCTTGGTGACGTCCCTCCACAGACTCATCGCTTTCACCGCCTCCGGTGTGCTGACGTAGGCCCTCTTGCCGTCGGCGCTGAGGATTCTGCCGCCGAACTGTTCGACCAGCGGCTGGAAGCACTGCACCTCCCAGCGCGGGCTATGGTAGGGGAAGTCGAAGGCCTTCTGCACCGTGCGGCGGTTCTGCACCTTCTTCAGTTTCGGCCCCAGCGCCTTGACGTCGTCCCAGGTCTTCGGCGCGTCCTTCTCCGGGTCGAGACCGGCGGCAGCGAAGGCCTTGTTGCTGAGGAAGAGGCTCATCGAATTGCCCTGGTAGGGCAGAGCATAGATCTTGCCCTGGAAGGTCGCGGCATCGAGGCCGCCCGGAGTGTAATGAGCGATGATTTCGTCGTAGCTCTTGGCGTCGAACACGGGCAGGATCAGTGGCTCCAGCACGCCTTTCAGGAAGTACAGTTCGTAGAACGATGCGTCCTGATCCATGATATGCGGCCCGGTGCCGGTGGCGAGGCCGACGGTGAGCTTCTGGTTGATGTCGCCAGACGAGGTGATGACCGGGTGGACGGTCACATTCGGGCGGACCTTCTTGTATGCTTCGATCAACTCCTTCACGTAGGCGGTCATCGGGCCGTATTCGTGCCACCAGATCTCGATGGTCACGGGTTCCTTCGGAAATGCCTCCGGGCTGGCAGCGCGTGCCAGGCCCGGGGGGAGCAGGCTTAACATGGCGCCGCCTGCCATCGCTGACCTGCGACCGATGGAGATGCTTTTCATGTTCCGTCTCCTCTTTCCCGGCGATTGGGGCGGGCGCTACGGTTCGGCGCTGTTTGGCTGGGACTGGCGAACGGGGAGCCACCCGGCCGGAAGGCCGATCCGAAGGCGCTCTTTTCTGAGCGGGCTGCGCCGGATGTCACCGCGCTCACCGTCACTTGGCTAATTGTTAATTGTTAACAGTTGACCGTTCTGGCGTCAAGACGGCCGCCGCCGGAACGCCACGTCCGAGCAGGCGCAAGGCGGCCATCAGGAAGCGGTCGCGTTCCGCGACCAGTTCCGCGTGGCTGCGGCGGTTCCAGTCGTGGAATCCCTCCCCGCACGCCACCCCGCACTTGCCCTCGGAGAGCAGACGATCGAACAGCACCACGGGCCGCGGCTCGTTGCAGAGGCCCGGCAGCACGGTTTGCTGCACAGCCGCGCATAGCTTGAGCCCTACGGTATCGACATGCTCGAGCGGGCCCCAGGCAGGGAAGCGCAGGCCCATCCCCATCTTCACGGCCGTATCGACGTCGGCGGCGGAAGCGAGCCCCGACTCGACGATCGCGGTTGCCTCCCGGATCACCGCCTGCAGGATGCGGTTGGCGAGTTGCCCCGGCAGATCTTTTTGCACCACCACCGGCGCCTTGCCCCAGCCGAGCAACGTCTGTCGCAGCCGCTCGGCCACCTCGGGCTCGGTATCGGCGTTCATGACTATCTCGACCAGCGGCACCAGATGCGCTGGAAACCAGAAATGAGTCGTGGCGGTGCGTCCTCGCCCGCGCACATCACGCACGATGTCGGTGATGCGAAGCCCCGAGGTATTGCTGGTGAGCAGCACTTCCGATCCCACCAGCCCTTCCAGCGCAGCGAAAACCGCCTGCTTGGCGGCAAGGTCCTCGCTGATCGCCTCGATCACCCACCAGGCGCCGGCGACGGCGGCGGCGAGGTCTGGCAGGGCGTGCAGCCGCGCCGCTGCGGCAACGGCGTCCGCCTCGGCGACCAGTCCGCCGGCGGCGAGTTGCCGCAGATGGCCGGCCGCCACGGCCACAGCCGCCGCCGCGCGTGCGGGGACGGCGTCGAAGAGAGAGACCTTGTTGCCGGCGAGCGCGGCCGTGGCGGCAATACCGGCGCCCATCATACCCGCGCCGACAATCGCGATACCTGGTTTCTCCGCCATGTCTGGTGCTCCCATCGGCAGTGGTGGCACTCGCGTACCGCCGCGCGGAAGAACGCGCTGCGGAATCTCAGGCTTCCGGACCGTTCGGCTCGATCACCACCTTGATGGCGCCGTCCCGGCGGCCGGTGAAAGTGTCGAGAGCCGTGGCGAATTGCTGCAAGGGGAAGGTGTGCGTCACGAGATCGGCGAAGCGCACGCGGCCAGCCGCCAGCATGCGGATGATTTTGCGCGAAACGTTCGGATTGGCACGGGAACCGAAGATGGCGATCTCGTTGTGCACTATGTATTTGAAAGGCACTTCCTCGCGCACCGCATCGGGCGGCACGCCGATCAGCGCGACCCTGCCGCCCTTGCGCACCATGCGGACGGCCTGCGCGAAGGTGCCCGGCGCGCCGGAGCACTCGAACACCTCGTCGACACCGGCGTCACCGGCGAGCGCGCGCACCCCCCCAACCGCGTCCTCCTGCTCGAAATCGACCACCGCGTCCGCGGCGAGAGCAGCAGCCGCCTGCAGCCGCGCGCCACGACCGACGACAATGACGCGGCCCGCCCCGAGCGCCCGGGCAAAGCGCGCCGCGATGAGCCCGATCGGTCCCGGGCCGATCACCACCACGGTGCCGCCCGCGGTCACGCCGGCGAGTTCGATGCCGTGGAGGCCGGCGCCGGCGGTATCCACCAGCGCTCCCTCGCGGAAGGAGATGGAATCCGGAAGCGGGGACAGGCTGCGGACGGAATAGACGTTGTACTCGGCGTAGGCGCCTTGGCTGATGAAGCCGTAGTGGCGGTGCCCGGTCTCCGGGCGCCCGTAGTTCTCGCACAGGGTGTATCGGCCCTGCAGGCAGTTGCGGCAGATGCCGCAACCCTTGTGCGCCTCGCCGGCCACCCGGTCTCCCGGCAGCAGCCCGTGCACCGAAGCGCCGATGTCCACCACCTCGCCGGACCATTCGTGTCCGGGAATGAACGGATAGCTTGGCGGCCACACGCCCGCCAGTCCGCCACGGATGATCTCGGGATCGCTGCCGCAGATGGCGACGGCGCGAATGCGGCACAACACCTCCTGCGGGCCCGGCTTCGGCACCGGCACATCGGCGATCTCGAACGTCCCCGGGGAGGTGAGCACCAACGCCTTCATCAGAGCCTCCTTGTCCCTGCCCTCCGCTGGCGCGGCGGCCTTTCTTCTTCGGCTTCCAGGTCGGACAGGATCTGGGCGAAATTCTCCATGACGCGCTTCTCGGCCATGGCGAGATGATGTTCGAGCGCCTCCGCCGTCGCGCGTTCGTCGTGCCGTTTCCAGGCGTCGATCAGCGCCCGGTGCTCGCGGAGAGATTCGAAAATCTTCTGCTGCTTGTCGAAGTCGGAACGAATGACCATGCGCAGCTGCGTGCGGAGATTGGCGTAAATCTTCTTGATGTGGTCGTTGTCGCAGTATTCGATGATCAGCTGGTGGGTGGCGACGTCAACCACGTAGAACTGCTCGACGTCGCCAACACGGAACGCCGCCTCGGCGGTGGATAGCCTGGCGTCCATGGCTTCGATTTCGTGCGTCGGCACGGCGGCCATCGCGACCGGCAGCATCGCCATCTCCAGGATGTGGCGGACTTGCAGCAGGTCGCGAATGCTTTTCTGCGAGAAGCGGACAACGTAGAGTCGCCGGCGCGCTACCTCGATCAGTCCGTCGTTCACCAGGAAGCCGATGGCGGTGCGG
>JAJYAR010000294.1 GCA_021779435.1 bacterium | reverse complement strand
GGATGCAATGAAGACAAATGGATCGTAGGTCCGCGTCTCATAGAGCGTCGCGCCGATCAGCCGGGTGGCGGCAAGGGCGCCGATTCCACCGCACAGCACGCCGGCAACGGTGGGTAGTCCCGCATCGCTCACGACCGACCAGACGATGGAGCGAAGGCTCGAGCCGAGTGCCAGACGAATGCCGATTTCCCTACGTCGTTGCGAAACGGAGTACGCCAGGAGGCCGTAGATTCCAATCGCGGCCAGGATGAGTGCGAGGGCGCAGAACGTGGTCAGGCAGAGCGCCACCGCCCGTTCTGCCGACGTCGCGTTGTCGATGACGGCCTGCATGGAGCGAACACCGGCAAGCGGAACCCGCGCATCCATCTTCTGGAGAGTCGCTGTGACCGCCGGCAGGACGGCATACGCATCGCCTTTGGTCCTGATGGCCACTCGCATTGTCGCGAGGGGAACCTGGGCATGTGGTCGATAGAACGAGCCACGACCGCCGCGATCCTCGCGAAGGATGTTCGCCTTGACCTCGCCGACGACGCCGACGACTTCCCACGGCGTTTCCCGCACGCCGTCGATCACGACGCTGCGCCCGAGTGGATCGCGGTCCTGGAAGATCTGCCGCGCGAGCGACTGACTGATCACCACGACGCGGCTGGCGCCGGCCGAGTCAGACGCCCGGATGTCCCTTCCGGCTACAAGCGGAATGCCCATCGTTGCGAAATAGCCGGGTGAAACGACACGTTGGTTGCCCGTTGGGGTCTCGGCTTCCGACCTTGGCGAAGCGCCCGTTTCCGAGATCGAGACATTATTCCACGGATCGCGAATAGGCAGCTGGCTGGCCGCGGCGGCGGAGAGAACCCCCGGCATCGCGCGAATATTCTGCAGCAGTGATTCAAAAAACGCCGTGCGCTTCGCGTTGTCGTAGTCGCGCGGCGACACGGGCACCTCGAAGGTCAGCAGGTTGCGCCGATCAAAGCCGACATCGGTGCGCTGGAGCGAGAGGACGCTGCGGGTGAGAAGACCGCACACGATGAGCAGACCGAACGACACGCCAATCTGGCCACCCACGAGTATGCGGCGGAGACGTGCGCCGGACCGGGCCACCCGAACCCCTGTCTTGAGCTGTCCCACCACCTCCGGATTTCGCGCACGCCAGGCCGGCAGCAGGCCGAACCCGATGACCACGAGAACCGTGATGAGTGCAACGAAGCCGAGCACGGGAAACGAAAGCCCGGTGTCGCCCAGAAACAGCGCGTCAATGTCGAGCAACCGCACCAGCCCGACCTTGAACCATACCGCGAAAACCACACCGGCTGCTCCGCCCGCGACGGCGAGCAGGCATGCTTCGCTGAGAAGCACTCCAACAATCCGCGACGGCGACGCTCCGAGGGCGATCCGGACTGCAAGTTCTTCGGTGCGGCCAAGATTCCGTGTCAGGCAAAGTCCCGCGGCATTGGCGCAGGCGATGAGCAGCAGGGCGGCGGTGCCGCAAAGCAGCAGCCCGAAGCTTGTCCGGTACTGGTCGGTGAAAGAGTTCTGCAGCGGCGTCAGGAGCAGCGCCTTTTCGGCGTTGGTGTCCGGGTAGGCCTTTGCCATCCCGGCGGAGAGTACGTCGACCTCGCTTTGTGCCTGCGAGAGCGGGACGCCGGGTTTTAGGCGCCCAACGATCAACCAATTGTTGTAACGTCGCGGACCGAGATTCCCGGGGCGCTGCGGCAGCCACACGTCGGGCTCGTGGATGAAGTGGAAGTCCTGGGGCGCAACCCCGACGACCGTCAGCGCGTTTCCGTCGATCCTGATCGTCGCGCCGATCGCCTCGCTGCTCGATGCGAAGCGTCGGCGCCAGTAGCTGTGACTGATAATCGCGACCGGTGGGGCTTTGGCGCTTCCGTCTTCCGGGCCGAAGGACCGCCCCAGTCCAAACCTGACGCCGAGCGTCTGGAAGAATCCCGTGCTGATCAGCAGGCACTGCGCCCGTTCGGTCGTTTCGCCCTTGCGCGCGGTGACATCAAACGGTGACCCATAGAACGCCTCGAGGCCTGCGAACGACTGCGCCTGGTCGCGGAAGTCGATGTAGTCCGGGCCGGAAAGGATTCCGTTGATTCTGCCGCTGTACGTGGCCCGGCCGAGAACCAAACGCTCCGGCTCCGGGTAAGGCAGCGGACGAATCATCACCGAATCCAGCACGCTGAACATCGCGGTCACGCCCCCAATCCCGAGCGCGAGGATGAGGATCGTCGCTCCTGAGTATGCCGGCGTCTTGATCAAACGGCGGAAGGCGTGGGTGAAGTCCTGGATCATCCGTTCATCATGAGATGGAGGATGAATGCAGGCTTCATGCCGACTGGCGCAATGTCTCGCAAAGGAAAGATGAATAACTAGATGGAAAAGCACGTCGCTACGTGCGCGCTTCAGTCGCGCCGAAAACGCCACGCGCATTTCCCAGTGATGGGATTGCCGGATGGAGAGCCGGGGACGAACAAACGTGCGAGCAAGCTGGCGACCAACGAAGACCGGCAGTCCTGGATTGAAGGTAGGCAGTGAGCTTGCTCGCGCCTTTGTTTTCCCTGCTCACCCGCAATCGGCGCATGCAAGCTGGCGGCCTACGCCAAAACGGTCAGCCCGTCGTCGAAGGCTGCGGTTGCGCGGCTCCGTTTCGCGGAGCGGGCGAAAAGAAGGTGCGAGGCCGTTGCGCTTTGGGAAGCGGCTACTGCGTCCGTGGCAGAAACCCGACCGTCGTCATCCAGTACGCCGCCTCCGATCCCCATTGTTGGGACGGATGCCAGCGCCGGGTTCCGGGCCATGCTCAACGATGCGACCGACGGGGCATTCGTGTCCTCCCGCCAATCCACGCACTCCGTTTCGTCACGCTCTCCCGTGGCGGCGGTTCAATCCCAGACAGGGCCGCCTGATCCGACGGCTGCGCGTGCTTTCCATTCCCCGTTTTCCTCATGCGCTCTTCCTTTCGCCTTTCGGCGCTGCGTAGCGGCACCGGCTTCGCAACCCTGCTGATCTTCTCTGCCGCCATCGCCGCTGCAGATTATCTCAAGGTCGACATCGATGCCGGCTGGCCCGCCCGCAGTGACACCACCGCCGCCGGTTTCACCCCCTGGGCGCTACTCGGCGACCTCGACGCTTCCCGGCGCAGCGCAACCCACACCTTTTCGAACACCGCCGGCGCGCTCACCTGTACCCTGCGCCAAACGGCACCCGCCGACTCGAACACCGGGATTTGTCTGAACGCCAGCTGGCTGAACAAAAATGGGATAGCCGGCGGCTACAAACTGGCCTTCGACGGCGTCTGGGTGCATCAGAAGGATGACGCCCGCGCGATCGACCGGCCCTACGCCGGCGGCGGCGCGTTCGAGCTCGTGGTTGCCGGATTGACCGTCGGCCAGCACACGATCACCACGTACCACAACGCCCTCTGGGGTTCGCTCTACGGCGCGATCAGCCGTTGTCGGATTTCGGTCGACGGAACCGTCGTTACGACGATTACCCCGTCTGCGCAGGTCACCAACGACAACGACTGCGTCGCGGCCTTCTTCACGGTCAACGCGACTGCCGGACAGCCGTTGGTTATCCGCTTCACGCCGGACGGCTCCGGTCCGCTCGACACCGTCATCCTGAACGGCTTCGAGATCGATCGCCCCTCCGCTCCGGGCACCGTCGCCGTCGCACCGTCTCCGGCCGATGGAGACGAGCACGTTGACGCCGGCAACGACGTGCCCGGTCCGAATTCCGAGGGCCGCGGCAGCACGACGCTCTCGTGGACGGCGGCGGCGAACGCCACCAGCCACGATGTCTATTTCGGCACGGACCGCGACGCCGTTGCCGTCGCGAACCATGCCTCTCCGCTGTTTCACGGCAACCAGACCGCCACCACGTGTTCGGTGCAGGAGCTCGACAGCACCGCAACGTACTATTGGCGCGTCGACGAAGTCACCGCCGCTGGGAATACCGTGACCGGCGCCGTTTGGAGCTTCCGGACCCGCCATCTGGCATTTCCCGGCGCCGAGGGATACGGGCGTTTCGCTCGTGGCGGTCGCGGCGGCCGGGTTATCGAGGTCACAAACCTGCTCGACTACGGCTCCGGCGAGCCGGCGATTCCCGGCAGCTACCGCGCCGCGATCGAGGCAACCGGGCCGCGGACGGTCGTTTTCCGCGTCTCGGGGCTGATCCGGCTCAAGCGCGAGTGTCCCATTTCGTCCGCAAACGGCTACCTCACCATTGCCGGCCAGACCGCGCCTGGGGATGGCATCTGCCTCGCCAACTACAGCGCCGGAATCGGAGGCGCAC
>JAJYAR010000012.1:11157-17850 GCA_021779435.1 bacterium | reverse complement strand
CAGGCCAGGACTTCTTCCCCCTCACCGTCGATTATCGCGAGAAGTACGCCGCAGCCGGCCGTTTCCCCGGCGGCTATTTCAAGCGCGAGGGCCGTCCGTCCGAAAAGGAAATCCTCACTTCCCGCCTCTGCGACCGTCCGTGCCGTCCTCTCTTCCCCGAGGGCCTGCTGAACGAGGTCCAGATCCTCGGCCAGCTCATGTCGGCCGATCAGCTCAACGAAGCTGACATTCCGATGGTCAACGGTGCCAGCGCCGCCCTCGCGATCTCCGACATTCCGTGGAACGGGCCGATCGCCTGCGTCCGCGTTGCCCTGATCGACGGCCAGTTCGTCGCCAACCCGACGATCGAGCAGATGTTCTCCTCGACGCTCGACCTGATCTACGTCGGCACGAAAAAGGACATGCTCATGATCGAAGGCAGCGCCGACCAGTTGCCCGAGGAGGAGTTCATCAAGGCCCTCGAGTTCGGCCACACCGCAATCCAGCCGATCATCGCCGCCATCGAGGAGCTCCAGAAGCTCGCCGGCAAGCCGAAGGCCACCTTCCCGCTCGTGGGCGCCACCGCCCAGGCCCGCGCCATCATCGAGCGCGTCGTCCCGACCCAGCGCATCGTCGATGCCATCTTCGGCAAGGAGAAGGCCCAGCGCGCCGCCGGGGTCAAACTGCTCAAGGAGGAGGCCAAGGCCGCCCTCACCGCCGAACTCGGCGCCGACAAGTTCACCGACGTCGACCTGAACGTCGTGTTTGAGGATCTCCAATACAAGGCCTACCGCTCCACCGTTCTCGAACGCGGCGTTCGCGCCGATGGCCGCGGCCAGAAGGACATCCGTCCGCTGCACGCCGAGGTCGGAATCCTCCCGCGCGTCCACGGTTCCGCCACGTTCAAGCGCGGCGACACCCAGAACATCGCCCTCACCACCCTCGGGCCCACAAAGGAAGCCCAGGACATGGACGGTCTGACCGGCGGCGCCACGTCGAAGAGCTTCATCCTTCACTACAACTTCCCGCCGTTCTCCGTCGGTGAAACCGGCCGCACCGGCTCGCCGGGCCGCCGCGAAATCGGCCATGGCGCGCTCGCCGAGCGTTCGCTCGTGCCCGTCCTCCCGCCGGAAGACGTCTTCCCGTACTCCATCCGCGTCACCAGCGAGATCATGGCCTCCAACGGCTCGACCTCGATGGCCTCGATCTGCGGCGGCTGCCTCGCCCTCATGGACGCCGGCGTGCCGATCATCGCCCCGGTTGCCGGCATCTCCTGCGGTCTCATGACCGAGAACGCCGCCGACGGTTCGATCAGCAAGTGGGTCACGATCACCGACATTCTCGGTGAGGAAGACCACTTCGGCGACATGGACTTCAAGCTCGCCGGCACGACCAAGGGCATCACGGGCTTCCAGCTGGACCTCAAGATCAACGGCCTCCCGATCGAGATCGCCAAGACCGCGATCATGCAGGCCCGCGACGCCCGCATCGAGATCCTCAAGGTCATGCTCGGCGCCCTGCCCGCGCCCCGCGCCGACCTGAGCAAGTACGCCCCTCGCATCCAGACGATCCAGATCGATCCCGAAAAGATCGGCCTGCTCATCGGGCCTGGCGGCAAGACGATCCGTCGCATCACCGAAACGACCGGTGCGCAGGTCGACATCGCCGAGGACGACTCCGGCAAGGTGTTCATCTACTCGAACAACGCCGATGCCATGGCCCGCGCCGTCAGCGAGATCGACTCCCTCTGCGGCGGCGGACAGCCGATCGAGGTTGGCAAGATCTACAATGGCCGCGTCACCGGCATCAAGGACTTCGGCTGCTTCGTCGAATGCATGCCGGGCAAGGAAGGCCTCTGCCACATCAGCGAACTGGCCGACTTCCGCGTCCGTCGTACCGAGGATGTCGTGAAGATGGGCGAGATGATGTGGGTCAAGTGCATCGGCATCGACGAGAAGTCGGGCAAGGTGCGCCTCTCCCGCAAGGCCGCGGTGAAGGAGATGGAGGCCGCCGCCCAGAAGCCGGTCCCGTCCCCCGCCACGTCCGACATCCCGTAATCACGGTCTGCCGATTCCCTTCTCAAAGCCGCGACTTCGGTCGCGGCTTTTTTTTGTCCCCAGCTGGCATCCTCCACCCGCCGCGACCGACCACAGCCGGCATCAATCCCCCGACCCGAAGCCCCCTGGCAGGTCCGGCTACGGCAACGTGCGGTGCGACGTGACCTCGAGGATGGCGTGCGCCAGCTCCTCGAGCTGGTAGGGCTTCGGAACCACCGCCGCGAACCCGTATTGCCGGAAGTTGGCGAGCACCGGATCACTGGAGTAACCGCTCGATACAATGGCACGCACATCCGGATCGATCTCCTTCAGTTGCTCGAGCGTTGCGGTGCCTCCCATGCCGCCCGGCACCGTAAGGTCGAGCACCACCGCGTCGAAAGGACGCCCCGCCTTCATCGCGGCGCCAAACTCCCGCACCGCGTCGTTTCCGTCGGCGACAAGCACCGGGTCGTGGCCGAGGTGACGCAGGATGCCGCCCGCGACGGTCCTGATGATCTCCTCGTCGTCCATGAACAGGACGCGTTTCGACGCCCGCGGCTCCATCACCTTTTCCACGGCCGGCGAGTCCTCGTGCACCGGGCCCGTCGCAACCGGCAGCCAGACGTGAAACGTCGCTCCGTGTCCGAGCCGCGACTCGACGTTCACATGCCCCTGGTGCCGCTTGACGATCGAGTGCACCGTTGCGAGCCCGAGGCCGTGATTCTTCGGCTTCGTCGAAAAGTACGGATCAAAGACGTGCGGGAGGTGCTCGGGCGCGATCCCGGAGCCTTCGTCCGCGATCGACAACTTCACATACCACCCCGGCGCCATCGCCTTCGAGTCAGCGTCCTTGACCTCCTCCGAGGCCAGCTTGATCCGGATGACGCCTCCGTTGGGCATCGCCTGCGTGGCGTTCAGCACGAGGTTGTGGACGACACGGCTGATCTGCGCGCGGTCTGCATTCGCCGGCGGAAGGTCCGGTTCCACGACGATGTCGCAGCGAACGAGCGTGCCGTGCCGCGCGAATTCGGCGGCCTCGCGAACGACGTCGGCGAGTGACACCGCTCGGCAGACGGGATCGCCGCCCTTCGCGAACGTGAGCAGCTGCTGGGTCAGCTCGGCGGCACGCTGCGCCCCGCGAGCGGCGGCGGCCAGCTGCGTGCCGGCCACCGCGCGAACCCGCTCGTTCAGCGACGCGAGTTCGACGTTGGCCATGATCACCGTCAGGAGATTGTTGAAATCGTGCGCGATGCCGCCCGCGAGGACGCCGAGCGATTCCAGGCGCGCCTTTCGCTCCAGTTCCGCCCGGAGCTGCGACTCCTTGTCGAGCTGGCGCCTGATCTGCTCGGTTTGCCGCGAGACCAGCCTGCGCAGGCCCGCCGTGCGCCAGGCGAAAAGTGCGAGCCCGAGGGAGACCACGCAGACGGCAACCAGGAGGTAGAACCACCAGGTCTGGTAGAACCAGGGCTGCTGGATGATCGTGAGGCTCGCGCCCGTGCTGTTCCACACGCCATCCTCGTTGCACGCGATGACGTTGAATTCGTGCCGGCCCGGCTCGAGCCGGGTGAAGAACGCGGTGCGCCGCGTCCCCGCCTGCACCCAGTCGGCCTCGTGTCCACCCAATCGATACCGGAACAGCACGCGTTCCGGCTGCACGAAGGCGAGCGCGGTGTAGTCGATCGACAGGCTTCGGACGCCCGCCGGCAGCCGGAGTTCGGGGCCGGGATACGCGAGTCTTCCGTCGATCGTGACCGATTCGATCCTGACCGGCGGCGGGACCAGGTTGAGCGGGGCTGTTCCCGGCCTGACCGACACGACGCCTGAACGCGTCGCGTACCACAACACGCCGTCTGCGTTCCACATCGTCGGCTGCGTGCCGGTGCCGACATTGCCGCCGCCCACGCCCTCGGCCACGCCGGCAACGCGGAACCGTCCCTCGGCCGGCGCTCCTCGCGCGATCGAGAGGAAGTCGTCCCTCCTGCCCCAGATGATTCCGCGCGCGGTTCCCAGCCACATGTTGCCGAGGCCGTCCTCGTCGATGGCCGTCACCCGTTCGCCGAACGGAAGAACGAACTCGGTCGGATTCCGCCACACACCGTCCAGCTGCACACCGAGCCCTTTCCTTCGAAAGCCCACCCAGAGCCGGTTCTCCGCGTCAAAATGGATCGCCCGGATCTCCTGTGACGGCATGCCCCGGCTGATGTCGCTGACCGAACCGTCCGGAGCGAGCCGCAGGATGCCTTCGGAAAGAAATCCCACATACACCGCGCCGTCGGGTCCGTCGCTGATCGCCGACACCGTCGCCTTCGCCCGGCTCGTGGGAACCTCCACCGGCACGAATCGCTCCTCCTTACGATACGCCACCCCACGTGCCAGGGGCCCGAACCACATCGTTCCGTCACGGGACGAGTAGATGACCCGGACATTCCTCTGGTCGGCGAATCGCCGGACCTGGCCGTCCTTCCAGTATGCCAGCGAGCCGCGCGTTCCCAGCCAGACGCCGCCATCGGAAGACGCACAGACGCACTGCACATCGGTGTCGGCGTCGTTGTCGCCGCCGATGGACACAAAGCCGATCGTTCCATCGGGCGCGATCCGCACGAGTCCGTGCGTCTCGGCACCGAGCGCCGCCCACGTGTGGCCGTCCGCATCCACGGTCACGCTGCGCGCCCGTTGAAGAGGGACGTGATCGACCGCGTTCGCCATGCGGAACGGCGTCGTCCTCATCCGCGCGAGCCCGTCGCCGGAGGTCGCTATCCAGTACGTGCCTTCGCGATCCTGGAAAAGCTGGCGCGGGTACTCGGCGGCGGGGACCGGAACCCGGACAAAGGAATCGGTCTCGGGATTGTCGGCGACCCAGAGCGTGCGCCCCGCGCAAACCCACAGCCGCCCCGCCCGGTCGACCGAAACGCCGGTGATCTGCTCGTCGCCGTTCTGCAGCGTCGAACCGACCTTCGTCAGCGCACCGTCGCGCCAGCGGAAAAGCTCGTGCTGTGCCGACAGCCAGATCGTTCCGCGGGGCGATTCCACCATCCGGTTGGTCTGCCGCACTCCCGCAAGCTGCGGGTCCGCGGGCTTGATCACTCCGTTCTCGACCCAGACGAGATTGCCGCGGTCGATGGCCGCCCAGATCCGGCCCGTGCTGTCCGCAAAGACCCGCAGCGGCGAGTCCGTCGGCTTCATCAGCTTTCCATCGGCGCGCTGCGTCAGTGCCCCGGCACGGAACTCCCACAGGCCGGCGCCCTGCGTTCCAAGCCAGAGGGAGCCATCGCTGTCCTGCGTGATCGTTCCCACCGGCGCACCGATGTCACCGATCCGCTCGAACTTTCCGTCCCTGTACCGGCACGCGCCCTTGTTCGTCCCAATCCACAGCCAGCCCTCGCGGTCCTCCAGCAGGCATCGGATCAGGTTGTCTCCAAGTTCCGGATGCTCGCTCGTCCGAAACACCCGGAACCTGACCCCGTCGAAGCGGGCGAGCCCCGCCTCCGTGCCGACCCACAGATACCCGTCGGCGGTCTGCGCGACGGCCTGTGACACATTGCTCGGCAGCCCCGCTTCCAGGCTGAAACTCGTCGTGGTGAACGAAACGTCCCGGATCGGGGGCTCCGCGCCAGCGAGCATCGCACGGCTGCAGAGAAACGCCAAAATCACCAAAACAGGCAGCAATGGCTTGGGGGACCGTACCATCTTGGGGAGGATCGGACACAGCCCAGCCCCGGGCCAGGCGCGGGGACGGGCTCTGAAAAGGGGTTGGGAGTGGGCGAATCATCGTCACAAATGGGTGACAGGTAAAGCTCGCGCCGTGACATCGCGCGCGGACCGTCAGCGGAGGTCTGCGCTTTGCTTCTTGCCTGAAACACCCCTTTACTTCGCCGCTCCGATGATCGACGTCCAGCACCTCACCCGCGTCTTCCGCACCTACAAGAAACACCCCGGTTTCTGGGGCGGTGTCAAAGGGCTGTTCCGACGCGAGTTCGAGGAGACGATCGCCGCGAACGACATCTCGTTTCAAATCGCTGAGGGTGAATTCGTTGGCTTCCTTGGGCCGAATGGCGCCGGCAAGACGACCACGCTCAAGATGCTCTCGGGGCTCATCTATCCGACGAGTGGCTCCGCGCGGGTTGCCGGTTTCGATCCCACGAAACGCGAGAACGCGTATCGCCGGCTGTTCGCGCTGGTGCTCGGCCAGAAGAACCAGCTCTGGTGGGACCTCCCCGCCATCGAGTCCTTCAATCTGCTCCGCGCGATCTACGCCATCCCCGCGGACCAGTACAAGGCGACGCTGGAGGAGCTCGTCGCACTGCTGGATATCGAGAAGAAGCTGAACGTCATGGTCCGCGAATTGTCGCTCGGTGAGCGGATGAAGATGGAGTTGATCGCGGCACTGCTGCACCGGCCACGCGTGCTGTTTCTCGACGAGCCGACGATCGGACTCGATGTCGTCTCGCAGAAGGCGGTGCGCCAGTTCCTGCGGCGTTACAACCGCGAGCATCGCGTCACCATTCTCCTGACGAGCCACTACATGGCGGATATCCAGGAGCTGTGCGAACGCGTGATCGTGATTCACAAGGGCCGCAAGATCTACGACGGGGCGCTGGACCGCCTGGAGAGTTCCGGCGGCGCCCGGCAGAAGACCATCACGTTCGTTCCCGCGGCAGCAGGCCAGGGAATCGAGGCC
>JAJYAR010000012.1:0-11147 GCA_021779435.1 bacterium | reverse complement strand
GGTTCGCCCCGACCACGCGGACCGACGACGGCAAATTCGTGCTGCGCGTGCCCGCCGAGAAGGTGGTCAACGTCTCCCAGGAAATCCTCAGCGCCGGACCGGTGGCTGACATCACGATCGCCGACATCCCGCTCGAGGAAATCATCGCCGAGCTGTTCAACGCCCAGGCGTGACACAGAAAGACTGAAGCGGAAGCGCGGAAGGGCTCTGAACAGAAGACCGTTGGCTCGTTGTAGCCGGGGTCCGCAGACCCCGGTGCATTCTATTCTCCTTGCCGCTCCCAATTCCCATGCCCCGGCCTCTGCGGAGGCCGGCTACACCAAACCCCGGCCCGCGCGTGTGAGGACGGCCGGTCCGGCCCTAGCCTATCACCGATTCCTGAGCGAGATCAGGATCTCGGTGCCGTCCATGCCGGGACCCGCGTGAATATCGCCGTTGTTGAGCGCGAAGATTTCCTTCGCGAGGAACACGCCGAGCCTCCCCTGCGTCGGCGCGCGCCTCTCCGCGGGCTCCGGCAGGATGCCTTCCAGCTCGAGATGCGTGCCCTTGATCGAAAGCAGCGCCGTCAACTCCGCGCCGGCTCCCGCCGAACGCACCCGCAGCAGCAGGTCGCGCGTTCCCTTGTCCGGCCGATTCTCGCCGAGCGTGTTGAGAAGCGCGGTCAGAGCGAACTCCAGGAGCTTGCGGTTCGTTTTCAGGACCACCGGCCCCGGCCCCACCTCGACGGCAACATGCACGAACGAGCCCACGGCCTGGGCGACTTCGCGGACGTCGACGTTCGCCAGCTCCGAATCGTGCAGCGTCTGCATGATCGCGAGCTCGTCATTGAGTGTCTGGAGTCGCGCCACGTCGCCACGCACCGCGCCAAGCAGCGCCGGCGGCAGCGACTGCCCGGCCCCGCCGTAGCAGATGGCCGAAAGTGAAACCAGCGCGTTCCCCAGCTGGTGGTTCAACGTGAGCCCCATCTCCCGCAGCAGCGCCCGCCGGCGCTCCCGGTCGTGCACCACGGCATCGTAAAGTTCGTCCGCCGCCTCCTCCCAGGACGCCCACACACCGCCGGTCTCCTCCACGATCCCCGCCTTCGCGCGGAAGGGCTGGCCAGGCGTGGGCATGATCCGCTGCGACTTCCTCGTCTTGCGCACCTGCCCGATCAGATCGCGGACCAGCAGCGGGACGTGGCGCGGCGCCGGGTCGGAAGGTCCCAGCACGAGTGTCCCTGGAAGATATTTCGAGCCGATGTCCGCCTTCTCGGCGACGTGGCTCATCCGCCCGATTTCCGAACACTGCTCGAGGCAGTGCCGCAGGAGTCTCGCGAAGTTCACCGCACGGGCGCGATCAGCTTCGTCGTACGGAAGCCCGTCATCCCGGACTCCCAACGCAATCACGCCGAGGAGCTGACCATTGTCGTGAACTGGCACGAGCAACCGGGAATCCCACAGCGCCATCCGCGAGCGCACCGCAAGCTCCCATGCAGTGTCCTCCGCATGGTCAAGGGTGCCGCCATCGACCACGGCGGGATGCGCCTCGAGGTATGCAACGAGTCCGTCGTTCTCATCGAAAGCGGCGTTCCCGTGATCGGCCCGGAAACCGCCTGACTCGCGAAGGAAAAACACCGCGTGGGACGTCCTCAGCAGATAGCGGGCTGCACGGCGGAACTCACCGACGAGCCGCTCCCTTGAATCGATGTTTTCGACCGCTGCCTCGAAGAAGCTCCAGAGTTCGACCGAATCCAGCATGCCCGGCGGCGGCAGGATCTTCGGCGCGCCGGCGCGCCGTTTCTTTTCCCCGAGCAGCTCCACCATCGATTGCTTCTCCGCCAGCTCCTCGACGAGCGACAGCAGATCACCCAGGCGCGTCGCACTTTCCTCGTATGAAAGGTATGCCCGGGCACGACCCGCGAGCTTGGCCTCCTCGAAAGGATGGCTGCGCGGTTCGCCCACCAACAACGTGGGATAGTGAGCCAGGCTCCCGGGAAGCGACGGAGCCGCCGCCGCATCCAGGATCACCACGGCAGGCGCCCCCGCGGCCGCCGCAGCCGCCAACCCACGGGTGCCCAGACGCACCGCCGTCCGCCCGGCAGGCAGCTGCCGTTCCCACTTCTCCGCGAGCGCGGAGTCGGAGGTGGCTAGGACGACGAGGGTTGACATGGGAAGTTGACGCGAAACGTCGCCCCCTTGCCCGGAACGGGAGGGTCGACGGAGATTGTCGCGTTCAAATTCGTGAGAATATCGCTGCAAATCGCAAGGCCTAGTCCAAAGCCCGAGGACTTCGTGGTCTGGAAGGGTTTGAAGAGCCGGGGCAGCATGTCGGGCGCTATCCCCGCGCCCGTGTCGGAGACCGCGACTTCCACGCCCTTCCGGGTGTTGCGGGTCGCCACCCAGACACACCGCTGGCCGTCTGACTTGGTTTCCAGCGCCTGGAGGGCGTTGAAACAGAGATTGAGCATAACCTGCTTGGCGGCAGCTGGATCAGTATGAACCGCATCGGGCGTGGCCGCAAAGTCCGTCACCAGCTGCACGTTCTTCTTCGCCGCCTTGGGCGCGACGAGCTCGATGGTCGAGCGCAGCACCGGGTGAAGCTCTATCTCGGACGGGGCGTAGGTGCGCGGTGACGCGAGGTCGAGCAGCTGCTCGGTCAACCGGTCGATCCGGTTCACCTCTTCCGCGATCAACCGGAAGAATTTCTCGCGAAACGCGGGGTCTTGATAGTGCGTCGGCAGGAGCTGGACGAAGGTCTTGATCGTGACGAGCGGGTTCCGGATCTCGTGTGCCATGCTGGCGCCCAGGAGACCGGCCGTCGCGAGCTGCTCGGCGTGCTGCGCCTTGGTCGAAAAGTGCGCGCGGTCCAGGGCGCTGCCGATGATCGAGGCGAGTTCCGTCAACTGGGTGATCTGCGGATAGGTGAAGGGGCGGCGCGAAGCCGTGGGGCCGATCCCAACCAGCGCGTCGAGCGTCGCACCTTCGCTGATCACGAGCGCCGTCAACGCGTGCGCCTTCAAAAACGCGGCGAGTTCATCGCGCTCCGGAGTCCGCCGCTGCCGGGCCAGCCGCTCGGGTGTCGCCCAGCGCAGCTCCCGCATGGCCTGGACCGCCGCGCAGCCGGACTCGAGTTCAATGCCGCTGCCCTTCAGCCGTTCCTTCGTGCCATGGATGATCACGGCGCTGTCGCTGTGTCCCCATCCGCGGAGGATCGCCTCGAAGGCGGTTTCCAGGCTTTCGACACGGTTGACCCGGCGCGCCGCGGCGAAGGCCGCGTGCCGCACCGCGGGGGCCTGCGGATAAAATTCGAACACCCGGTCGAGCCAGCCTTTCGCCACATGCCCGGACCACAGCACGGCGGCCACCGTCGCGAGAAGCGCCACGGGCATCGGCACCTCGAGAGACCGGAACGCGGTGCCGAGCGCGAAGGCGACCACACTGACCGCGAGCACGAGCGCCGAGCGCTGGAGCACGACCCTGACGATCTGCCGGGCATCGAGCACCCGGTGCGTCGTGATCGCGATCACCGTGCCGGAATAAAACGCGAGCACGAGAAGCGGCTGCACGTCGATCGGCCACGTGACCCCAAGCAGGCCGCGAAGCGCCATCAGGACCACCACCGCGAGCGCCGTGGAGGTGCCGCCAAGGAGCACAATCTGCAACTCGAGCCGGCTGAGGCCGCTCCGGTTCCGGATCTGTCGCAGCGTCTCGCGGAACAATGCGCCAAACAGCGCGACCACGCACACGACGAACACGAAATACAGGGGTCCGAACTGCAGCCGCCCGGCAACGGGGTCGAGCACGATGTACCATGGCGTGAAGCACATGCCGGCGAGCACGGCTGCGGGCATCAGCCAGAACGGCAGCCGGCCGCGGGTGTTGCGCCAGAAATCAGCCTCGTTCGCGCACGCCTCCTTCAGCACCCACATGTGAACAACGAGGAAGGCGCCGATTGCGGACGCGATGCGGATCCAGAACACATGCTCCCCCCGCGCGACAGCGATCTGCACGCAGGCGAGCCACAAGGCGACATGCAGCGACGCGGCGAAAAAACCGCGGTTCACGTTTCGCGCCGGGTTGGACCAGAGTGCCGCGAGCCCCACGCACACGGCCGCGGCGGCGGCAAGAAGGGTGGGCGCTAGCATCGCTCGAGGATCAGGCATGCGTTCGTGCCTGAAAGTCCGTGGCCATTCACCATCACGCAGCTATGATCGATGAAACGCGGCGCCGCTTTGAGGTTGAGGGGACACTCGGGATCCGGGTGCGTCCAGTTCACGGTTGGCGGAAGCGTTCCATGACGCAGGCCCAGCGCCGCGCACGCAACCTGCATCGGACCGGCGGCGGCAAGGGGGTTGCCAATCGCCCCCTTGATGGAGGACACGGGGATTTCGGGCAGTCTGCCATTCAGGATGGCCGCGCAGACCGCGGCTTCGGCCGCATCGATGCGCTTGTGACCCGGCCCCCAGGCGCTGATGCAGTCGACGTCGCCCGGCCCGCGTCCGGCATTCGCCAGCGCCAGTTGGATTGCCCGTTCGAGGCCGCCACACGCAAGATCGCGCGGGTCCGAGGCGTACCCATAGCCGGAGACAAAGGCGTATCCGGGACGCGGACTCGATTCCGGCTCCAGGATGAGGAGACAAGCCCCCTCTCCGATCAGCCCCGTCGTGCGCCACAGATCGAAGGGCCGGCACTGACGCTCCGGGTGATCCGGATTCCCCGGCGACAGGCCCGCGAGCTTCATCTCGAACATCGGATGAAAATGAAGCGGGGCCTCGGTCCCGCCACAGATCGCGAAATCTGCCTCGCCGCCCGCAATCGCCTCCGCCGCCGACCCCACGGCATCCAGCCCGGAGCAGCACGCGGTCTGCACACACAACGTGCGTGTGATCCCTCCGAGAAGACTGCTCACGGCCTCGCCGATCCCGCTGACAAGCGCAATCGGCACGGAGCTCGGCAGGGCATTCAACGGACCTTTGCGCAGGATGATGTCCACGCCCTTGTTGATGACGCCGAAATCCATCAGCGTGGCGCCGATGCTCACGATCGGCTCGCTCCGGGCGAGTTCGTCAAGGCTCACACCCGCGTCAGCCGCGGCGAGCGCGGTTGCGGCAAGGGCGAACTGCGTGTGCCGCGGCATGCGCTTCGACTGAACGCCGGGCACGTACTGCTCGAGCCGGAAATCCTTCACCTGCGCCGCGGCAAACGTCCCCGCCTCCGCCGGGAACTCCTCCAGCGCCGAAACACGGCTCACCGGCTCGAGTATGCCGCCCCAGAACGACTCCCGGCCGATGCCAGCCGGAGTGACCGGGCCAATGCCCGTGATCTTTACGCGGCGGCGGTTCATTCCTGTTTTGCCGCGGGAAATACAATGCGGGCGGTCGTGCCCTCGCCAGGTGTCGATTCGAGCGTGAGCGTGGCGCCGTGCGTGCCGACGAGATGCCGGCAGATGCTTAGTCCAAGTCCGGTTCCGGTCGGCTTGCTGGTGAAACCGCCATGCATCGCGCGCTTCACCTGGTCCGGCTCCATGCCGGGACCGTTGTCCGCGATGCTCACCTCGATCCAACCGGCGTTGCGCGCAAAGGTGACGCCGAGCCGCGTCGCACCGGCCTCGAGCGCGTTCTTGAACAGGTTTTGAAAGACGCGCATCAGCTCGAACTTCGAGCCGCGGATGATCGCCTGGGACTGGCCCTTCAGCTCAATGGCTGGGTTGCCGAAAAAGATCACCTTTCGAACCTCGCCCGCGATGGCCACAACGTCGACCTCGTCGAACGCGGGAATCTGCTTCGATGCCTGCCGCCAGTTCTCCGAAAGGTGGTGACAATACTCCGCGGCGTGCTCGATCAGCGCGGCGTAGTCCAGGACCTTCTGCGCCGTTTCCGGATCGCGTTCCTTCAACGCCTGCGCCTCCTCGCCCATCAACGCCGCATACCCGATCACCACCGTGAGTGGATTGTTCAGGTCGTGCACAAGCTCGACGGACGCTCTGGCCTGCCAGATATGGGGCTCGCTGCGCTCGATCTCCTGCTTGAGAGCAAGGTTCAGCTTCAGCGCGTCCCTCGTCGCCTTCGCCTGGGCGCGGCGCACGTGGGTCGCCTGCGCCTGCCGTCGCACGGACGAGATCAGTTCGGCAATGTCGGGCGGCTTGCGCAGATACTGGTTCGCGCCGGCGAGCATCGCGTCCTGCGCGGTCTGCAGCGTGCCGTACCCGGTGAGCATGATGACCGAGACCTCCGGGTCTGACTTCCGCACCTCCTGGAGCATGCGGATGCCGTCCATCTCCGGCATGCGGATGTCCAGCACGATGGCGGCATAGGCGTTCTGCGCGATCTTCGCGAGGGCGTCGCGCGCGCGTCCCGCCGTGTCGACGGCGAATTCCGATGAAAGGCTGAAGGCGATGGACTCCCGGGGTCCGTACTCGTCGTCGACAACGAGGACCAGGGGTTTTTCGGCTTCAGCGATGGAAGCGTTCTCGGTCAGCATGCGAGCTATGCGAGCTTGAGGCACTGGGGTGGGGCCGGCGCGGCCGGCGAGGCAGCTTCTTCTTTTGAACCCATAAGGAGGCGTGTCAAGGCACGCATCGGGGATTGCCACAAAACCGGCATCGGTCCGAGCATGAGGCTGTGGAATTGACGATCGTCGCCTTCATCGCCGCCCTGGTTGCCGCAGCGTTGGTCTGGCTCTTCCTGCGTTCGCGCGAGGCCGCTCTCGCCGAGCGCGTCCGCGCCCGCGACGACGAGAATGCCCGGCTGTCCGCCGAGCTTGCAGCCGCGCGCGCGGAGGCCGCCCGGCTCTCGACCGAACACGCCCAGCTTTCAACCAAGCTGGAGGCCGAGCGGGCCGCTCACGAGCGTCTCGTCACCGAGTTCAAGGCACTTTCGGCCGATGCGCTGCGCTCCAACCGGGCCGATTTTCTCGAACAGGCCCGCCAGGCGTTCGCTCATCTCCAGCAGCAGTCCGCCGGTGACCTCGAACAGCGCAGGCAGGCCGTCGAGGCGCTGGTGAAGCCGATTCGCGAATCGCTCGACAAGGTCGACCAGAAGATCGGCGAGATCGAGAAGGCCCGGGCCGGTGCGTACGGAGCCCTCGGCGAGCAGTTGAAGGCGCTCAGCGTCGCCCAGGTCCAGCTGCAGACAGAAGCGGCCCGGCTCTCCACGGCGCTGCGATCGACGTCCTACGCCGGAAGCTGGGGCGAACTCCAGCTCCGCCGGGTCGTCGAGATGGCCGACATGGTGTCGTACTGTGATTTCACGGAGCAGGAGTCCGCGAATGGGCTTCGTGCCGATCTGGTGGTCAGGCTTCCAGGCGGTCAGCGGATCGTGGTGGATGCCAAGGCGCCGCTCGAATCCTTCCGCGCCGCAACCGACGCGACCGACGAGAACACGCGCGCGGCCCGGCTCCTTGATCACGCGCAGAAGGTCCGCGGCCACATCGATGCGCTCGGCGCGAAGAATTACTGGGAGCAGTTCCAGCCGGCGCCGGAATTCGTCGTGCTGTTCCTCCCCGGCGATCATTTCCTCACCGCCGCGCTCCAGGCGGACAATCTCCTCCTCGACCGCGCCCTTTCGCGCCGCGTCCTGCTCGCGACGCCCACCACCCTGATCGCATTGCTCAAGGCGGCCGCCTACGGCTGGCGGCAGGAGGCGGTGTCGAAGAACGCCGACGAGATCAGCGCGCTCGGCCGCGCCGTGTACGATCGCGTCGCGGGCTTTGCTGATAATCTGGAAAAGGTCGGCCGCGGACTGGAAACCGCGTCGAAAGCTTACAACAGCGCCGTCGGATCGTTCGAAGGCATGCTCCTGCCGGGCGCCCGCAAGCTCGCCGAACTCGGAGCCAAGGGAACCAAGGAACTCGCCGCCCCGGGCGCCGTCGAAACCGCACCGCGCGACGTGATCAAGCGCGGCTGAGTTGGACCCCGCTCGACTCAGAGGTGGAACCCGCTGTCCCCAGCGGGTTCGGTTTTGGTGGCACGCACGCCAGCCGTGCATTGGAGCGGCCACCGACGCCCCGATCGTGTGCACGCCTTCACGGCGCCTCCTTGCTTCCGGATCGCCCGTGCCGACCTTGCCCATGCGTCGCAAATGAATTTGCTCCTACCGGGCACGGTTCCACCCAACCTGTAGGAGCAGATTTATCTGCGATGCCTTGGCCGCATCCGATCGCGGCTGGCCTGCGGGATCGCTGACGAGTTTGCATTTCCTGTCAGGTCCGACGCGGTTCCGACCACTTATGCGGTGACATGAACCCAACCGCCATCTCAGCCACCCAGGACGACGCGCAACTCGTCCAGCACAGCCTCGCCGGCGACCGCGAGGCGTTCGGCGAGATTGTCGTCCGTTACCAGTCGCTGGTGTGCGCGCTCACGTACAGTGCGACAGGAAGCCGCACCCGCAGCGAGGACCTGGCCCAGGAGACCTTCGTCACTGCCTGGAAGAAACTGCGTGACCTGAACGACCCTGGTCGGCTGCGTTCCTGGTTGTGCGGCATCGCCCGCAACCTGGCGCACGGCGAGCTTCGGAAGCTGGGCCGCCAACCTGTCCACAAGGCGGAGACGCTCGACACCGCCGGCGCCGTGGTTTCAGCCGAACCGCAGCCTCCCGCCCAAACCGTCAGCAACGAGGAGTTGGCCATCCTCTGGCGCGAAGTCGGACGACTGCCGGAGGTTTACCGCGAGCCGTTGATTCTTTTCTATCGCGAACACAAATCCGTGGAGCGCGTCGCAGCGGCACTCGAGCTCACGCCCGACGCGGCCATGCAACGGCTGACCCGCGGACGCCGTCTGCTCCGCGAACGCATGCTGGCGTTCGTCGAAACCACACTGGAGCGGACAAATCCAGGATCGGACTTCACGCTGGCGGTCGAAGCCGCGTTGCCGATCCTCGCGGGAACGGCACCGATGCTGGGCGGCGGCGCCCTGGGATCGGGAGGTGTCGCGGCCAAGGGATCCCTTCTGACATTCCTCCTCGTGTGGGCGGCGCCCCTGGTCGGCGTGTTCGCGGCGATTGGCATCTCGTGGGCGGATCTCAGAAGCGCCACGACGCACCGCGAGCGGCGCTTCGTCGCCCGGTGGATGCTGGCGCTGTGGACATCAGCCGCCGGGTTCGTGCTCGCCCTGCCGGCTGCGGCGCGGTTTGCGCATCGGGCGGGGCTCGACCAGCGGGACGATTGGCTGGTAACGGCTCCGCGGGTCGCGGTGTGGTTCGGCTTCTCGATGATTGCAGTGACGTTGATCACGTTCCTGCTGCGCGGAAGAGCCGCGTTGCGCGAGAATATCGCGGCCGGGATGCCGGCAACCGACTCGCCGCCGAAGCCACCGTCGATCGTCCGGCAATGCGTGATCAGCCTCGGTGCGATCACTTCACTCTATTGGGTCGAGATCTATGTCGCCTGGGTCACTGGCGACCGCGTCGTCGCCGGTGCGATCGCGGGAGTCACCTGTCTGCTCGCGTTCGCTCCCTTCGCCGCAGTCCGGCTCCTCGGGATACCCATGCGCCGCGAGGGCAGCGGACGGTACCTGTCGTGCTGCGGGCTCGTGTTCCTCGGGCTGCTGAACTGGCGCCTGAACACGTGGCTCGCACCGGTGTACGACGTGGATGCCGCCGGAATGGCGAGGCTCCTGCCACCGGCCCTCCTCCACGTGCTGTCATCGATCCTGGTCCTCTGGACCGCGATGCTCGTGTTCATCACCCGGCCCGACCGAAAGAAATCATGAATGTCTCACGTTTCGCAATCGTCCTCCTCCCGCTTTTGCCCTGCCCCACCCGTGCAGCCGAGCCGGACACCGGTTTCGAGCTCCAGGGAATACTCGTGGTCGGCCACGACCGTCGGTTCGCCGTCGTCACCGCCCAAGGTGAACGCTCCGGCTGGATCACGATCGGCGACGAGTTCGCCGGCTGGAAAGCCGTCGAATATGCCGACAAAGAAAGCGCTCTCGTGCTCGGTCGGGACAATCAGCGGATCACGGCGCGCCTCCGCACGGGCACTGTTCGTCCCGGGGCTCCGGGCGAAACGACAAAGGCAACGGTCGCCGAGGCGGATGAGATGCTCGACAAGATGAAGTTCGACGCGATGTGGGATCAGATCGCGACGGAACAGAAGAAGGCGATGGTCGGCGCCATGCGCCAACAGGCGGCGCCCGAGTTCACCAAGGCCCGACTCAAGCCCGACGAAATCGAAACGCTTCTCGACCGCATGGGACAGGCGGTCGTCGGCGGACTGAACTCCGAAGCGATGCGCAAGGATTTCGCGCGGATCTACTCCGAGGTTTACACGAAGGACGAACTGCAGGGCATGGCCGCCTTCTACGACACCGCGGCCGGCAAGGCATGGAACGCGAAGCAGCCGGAGGTTCAGCAAAAGCTCATGCAGGCGATGATGCCGCGCGTCATGCAGGGCATGCCGGCCGCACAGAAGATCGCAGCCGACTACTTCCGCCAGCGCGGACAAGCCGGTGCGGACGGGCAAAAGAAGCAGTAGTCGTGGGGCGAACGCGATGAAACGTCGCAGCCTCGCAGGGCTGACTCATTTGGCTGCCGCGGCGGCGGCTTTGGCGGTTGTATTGAGGTAGATTTTGGCGGGACGTCCGCGCGGAGCGTCCCCCCATTGGTCCACGCTCACGAGAACAGCGTCGAGCCTGCCGTTGCGATCCAGATCTCCCAGCGCGACCGAGCCCCCGATATCGAGCTTCACACCCGAGTCGCTGAAGTTTCCGCGGCCGTCGTTGAGCCACACCTCGGTAGGCCGGCGACCGTATCCGCTGCCGATCAGACAATCGAGCGTGTCGTCACCATTCCAATCGCCGAGGGCAAGAAACTCGATCCAGCCTGAGCCGAAGGTTTGGGACGGAGTAAAGTGCCCTCTCCCGTCGTTGCGGTAAATGCGGGCCCACGGCTTCTGGGTCATACCCAAGACGAGATCGGGCGCCCCATCGCCATCGACGTCGCTCGCGGCAAGTCCGTGAACGTGGCGATTGCCCTCATCGAGCACCTGCCCGCTGTCGGTGAGCCTGCCGCGCCCGTCGTTCAGCCAGATCCGGTTCGGGCAGTAATCATTCGCTTCGCCCATCGAGCTGCGTTTCCAGCCGACAGCGACGGCATCGACGGCACCGTCGCCATTGAGATCCTTGAGCAGGATGCGATAGATGCCGGTCTCGCTCAGCCGCTGCCCCGAGTC
>JAJYAR010000293.1 GCA_021779435.1 bacterium | reverse complement strand
CTCACTGTCGAGCGAGCCCGTCGCCTCATCGAGGACAAGGATCGCCGGGTTCTTCAGGATCGCGCGGGCGATCGCGATCCGCTGGCGCTGTCCGCCCGAAAGCTTCACGCCGCGGTCGCCGACCACCGTCGCATACCGCTCCGGAAACCGCTCGATGAACTCCACCGCATTCGCCTTCCGGGCCGCCTCCGCGATCTCCTCTTCGGTGGCGTTGGGTTTGCCGTACCGGATGTTCTCGGCGATCGATCCGCCGAACAGCAGCACGTCCTGCGGCACGAGCGCCATCTGGCCGCGCAACGACGCCAGGTCGTAGTCCTGCGCGCCTCGTCCATCGATCAGCACCCGGCCATGTTCGGGGGCATAGAACCGAAACAGCAAAGCCGTGAGCGTCGTCTTGCCGGCGCCACTTGGCCCGACAAGCGCCACGACCTCGCCCGGCCGCGCATGCAGCGAGATCCGGTTCAAGACCGGAACCTCCGGACGCGAGGGATACCGAAAGTTCACATCGATGAACTCCACCTCGCCGCGCAGCCGCGGCAAAATCCCGGGACCCGGGCCGCTGACCTGCGCAGCCGATGAGGGACGCGTCGCGTCGATTTCCAGCGGTTCCTGCAGCAGCTCCAGGACACGCTGGCTCGCGCCCACTGTCTTCTGCACCTGGCTGTACAATTCCACCGCCTGCCCCATCGCGCCGGCGACGAACGTGCTGTACAGGACGAACCGCGTGAGCTCGCCCGCGGTGATCGCCCCGGTCTGCAGCAGCCGTGCCCCATACCAGAGCACAATCACCATTCCGCCGAACATCGTCACCGTGAACACGGCAAAGAACGCGGCGCGCCAGCGCACCGCGCGCAGCGACGTCCCGAGCGCGCGGGAGTTCGCGTGCTGATACCGACCGAGCTCGAAGGGCTCGTTCGCGAACGCCTTCACGCTCGCGATCGCCTGCAGCGTCTCCTCGACGATCGTGCCGTTCTCCGCCAGCCGGTCCTGCGCATCCCGCGCCAGCCGGCGCAGGCGGCGTCCAAACGTGATCGCCGCGGCGATGAGCACGGGCACGGTGCAAAGGGTCACAAGCGTCAGCCTGCCGGACGTCAGCGCGATGAGCGCTATGCCGCGCGTGAGCATCACCGCCTGCCGGAACAGCTGCGGAAGGGCGAACACGAGCGATGACTCGAGCTGGGCAATGTCGCCTGAAATCCGGCTCGAGAGTTCGCCCACCCGCCGCTGCGCAAAGAACGTCATCGGAAGTCCGATCACCCGGCCGTACGTGTCGCGGCGCAGGTCGGCAAGCGCGGTCTGTCCCACCCGGCCGAACGACAAAGCGCTGCCGGCGGAAGCGGCCGCCTGCACCGCGATCGTGCACGACAGGACGAGCGCGATCGCGTTGAGCGTGAGAGTGCCGACGACCGGAAGGTTGGCTCCGCCTGGATGAAGTGCCGCATCGATAAGCCCGCCGGCGAACAACGGGAAGCACAGCCCAGCCGCACTGCCGACAAGGAGGCACAGCATTCCCACGACAAACCGTCCGCGATACGGCGCCAGGTAACGGAAGACCTCGACGGTCTGCCGCAGCGACGTGCGATCGAGCTTCACTTTGGGAGCATCGGGGAACGAACGGAAACCTCGGGTGGAGAAGGCGCGAGCCACGAACCTACAATTCGCGCCGCGAGCGCCAGCGCAAGCGGCGGTGTACGACGTCACCGGACCGAAAGCCCAACGCCCAACACCGAACCTGAATAACGCAGTTAACCACGAATGGAAATGAACGGTCGCGAAGCGCACTGGGCGGGGTGCCCTCACCCTGCGTTTCCGGCGACAGACGGCCGGCCCAGCGGTCCGGCCCTACCTCAATTCACAATCCCCAAACGAAGGTACTGGTCACCGCCAAGCAGACCGCGAACGATCGCGAGGGTGATGCAGTCACCCACGCCTTCGCGCCGATTCGCGAGCTTCGCGGTTCACGTCTTCGGTGTTGGAATCCGACCCGATCTACAACAAGGCACCGCGTTCAACGGTTTGATGTAGGCGGCCTCCGTGAGGCCGGGTTTGGGATTTGTTGCCGACGCCAGCGGCCCGACCCCGGGGTCAGCGACCCCGGCTACAACAAGGCCGAGGGCAATCACGTCGCGGCGTCACACGGCCGCTTTCCGCCGAACCAGCACCTCGAAGATCGCGAACGAGAGCATCCCGAGCGCGAGCGTCGCGGCCATCGTCGCCGACAGCCTCAACGTTGTCCCCCAGACCAGCGGCGCCACCACCGCCGTGATCAGCGCGTTGCCTGAACTTTGCGTGAAGCTCTGGCACGACGAGGCGAGCCCGCGGCGCGTGGGAAAGAGATCGAGCGCCATCAGCGTGAGGCACGGCATGGCCATCGAATTGCCGATGCAATAGAACACCAGCGGCACAATGCTCCACGGCAGCCTCGGCGGATAGAACGAGTGAAACACCAGATTCCCGAGCGCCGCCATCGCCATCAGACCGTAGGCGCAGACGACGGTCCTGCGGTTGCTGACGCGCCCGGCAAGGCGTCCGGAAATCCACGTTCCGCCCAGAATTCCGCACGTCACCGGGGCGAACAGCCAGAGAAACTCCGTCTCCTTCAGGTGCAGGTGCTCCATCAGGAACGCCGGAGCCGAAATGATGTACACGAACAGCGCGGCGAAATTCAGCGTCACGGCGAGCACGAGCGCCACAAAGGGCGGCGATTGCAGCGCCTGCCAGTATCCGAGAAGCAGCGGCTTCACCTCCAGCGGCTGCCGCCGCGACGGCGGAAGCGTTTCCGGCATCGAGCGCCAGCACGCATACCACATCGCCGCCGCGAAGAGTCCGCCGAACGCGAACACCGACCGCCAGCCAAACCACACGTGCAGCCAGCCTCCAATCACCGGCGCAATCGACGGCACCAGCGCAAACATGATCGACACGGTCGCCATCAGCCGCCGCGCCTCGGCGCCGTCAAGAACGTCACGCACCACCGCACGACCGATGACCATTCCCGCCCCGGCGGTCATCCCCTGCACAACCCGGAAGAACATCAGGGCGCCGATGCTCCAGGAGAGCATGCACCCGAACGACGCCAGCGAGAACAGCGCCAGCATGAACAGCGTCACCCGCCGCCGCCCCAGCGCGTCGGAAATCGCGCCCTGCCAAAGCGTCATCGCCGCGAAGGGGATCATGAACGCCGTCAGCGTCTGCTGCACCACCGCCTGCGGCGCGTTGAAGGTCCGGCCGATCTCGAAAAGCGACGGCAGGTACGCATCGATCGAGAACGGACCGACGGCGGACAGTCCCGCCAGCAGCATCGCAAGTCCGCGATGATGGTGTGCGCTGCTGGAAAGGGGGGCTGCGATGGACACGTCGAACCGGTATCCCTTCCATATCCGCCCGCTCCGCACAACACCGGAGGACGAATGCGGTCACAACTGCCACGACGACAGAGAGCTGCGCGCCGGGCGACGGGTACGCGGTCGCAAATGAACCTGCTCCTGCCGGAAGCCGTTCCGACCCGGTAATCCGCGATCGGCTCACCGGGGGACGGAGAATGCAGCGTGCACCTGAACGTGGAGCGCCTCGTGAACAGGTTTCGAGCGCGAAAAACCTCACAGGATCGTTTCGGGTTCGTAACCTGCTGCCACCGGGTCGTCACATAGACCTGCGAGGATGTTCGCGGCCAAAGCATCCATGCCCAGGCCAAGAAACCCACATCCAAACATGACCGCAGTACTAATGCTCGGCTGGGCAACGGTAGCCGCTCTCGTGCTCATCGCACGGGAGGAATACCGTCCCCGCCGATCCGTAAGCTAAGAAAACCACGCCGGCCGGGGTCTCCCCGGCCGGCTTTTCTTTTGGCGCGCGTCGGCTCGCCTGGCGCGCAGATGTTGCGCGGTTTCTGGAAGTGATAGGGCGAATTCCCGAACGAGAGGTCGGGCGAAAAAACACGCCGACGCGCCTGCGGCTCCGCGGGAAATCCGTTTCCTCATGACAAAGCCGGCCGGGCGGAAACGCACCGCACCGGCATGCGAAACAAGCAGATGAACGATTCTCCTGCCGGTCCAACCACCCGATCCACCGCCACCACTCCGGGTCCCCGTGGCACCGTCCGCCCGCCGCGGCGACGTCACACCGGACTCATCATCGCCGCCGTCTTTGTCGCCCTTCTCGCCGGCGTCTGGTGGATCAATCACCGGCAGGCCGGCGCCAGCGCCGCCGGCGGCCGCGGCCCCGGTGGCGGGGGCCGTGGCGGCTTCGGCGGAGCCAACGCCCCGCTTCCCGTCGGCGTTCACCCGGTGGGTCGCGGT
>JAJYAR010000292.1 GCA_021779435.1 bacterium | reverse complement strand
CCTCGAGCCGGCGGCGATCGGTCGCGAGCACCGCGCGTGGGTCGCCACCAAGCTCCTCAAGCAGCCGGTTGAGCGTGATCGGCCCAATGTTCGGAAGGGCATTCAGGATCAGGAACGCCTGCCTTTCCGTCAGCTCGGGAGACATGACGCGACAGTGACGCCACCGGCCGCGGCGCCAAACTTTATTTGTCGCTCAAGGCGCGCGAAGCGCCGCGGCGAGAAAATCCAGGAGCTGCGTCGTCCGCACCGCGACCTGACCGTGTGCCCTCGCGAGCAGATCGGCGGCGACGCCGTGCCACACGACGGCTCTCGCCGTCGCGAGAAACGGCTGCCCCGGCGACTGCGCGACCTGCGCCCCGATCATCCCGGCAAGGAGATCGCCACTCCCGCCCCGCGCGAGAACCGGACCGCCGAAGAACGAATGAAACACGGGGCCGCCGGCGGACAGCCGCGTGGCCGCGCCCTTGAGGACGACCATCAGGTTCGGATTCGCGGCGAACTCACGCAGTTCCATTCCGCCCGAGATCCTGGCGAACTCCCCCGCGTGTGGTGTCACGATCCGGGGCGCATGCCCGGCGTTCACAATCTCCGGCTGCAACGCGTCGGCATCGACGATCACCGGGATCGCGGAGCTTTCCATGACGCTGCGTGCCAGCGCCCGTGTCTCCGACTCGCGGCCCATCCCGGGCCCCATGACGATGGCATCGGCGCGCTCAAGGCGCTCGCGCAACAGGTGCTCGCCTTCGAGCGCAAGCGATCCGGCGGGTGTTTCGGGCCAGCCCACCCACATCGCCTCGGGCAGGCGTGCGGCATACGCCGGCGCGAGCGACTACGGGACGAAAACCGTGACGAGTCCCGCGCCGCTGCGAACCGCCGCCATGGCCGCCATGAGGATGGCTCCGGGAAAACCGCGGGAGCCGCCGATCAGAAAGACGTTCCCGAAGCTCCGCTTGTCGGACGCCGAGGAACGCAGCCGCCGGAGCGGGTCCAGCAGCGCGGACGTAAGGACGCGATCGGGCACGTCGACGGACGACGAGGGCTCCGCGAAGAATCCAAGATCCAGGTAGCGGATACGCCCGGCGGCCTCGTTTCCGAGGAGCGGCTCCTTCACGCTCCCCGTCGCATAGGTGAAGTCCGCGCGAAAGATCCCGGCACTCGGAAGATCGATCGCAGCCCGGACGCGCGCGGCGGCGGCGTTGACCTTCCTGAACAGACTGACGACCTCCGCGTCCGCCGGAGGCCGGAATTGAAAGCCGAAGACGCCGTCGAGGATCAGCGACCAGGGAACGTCACCGATATCGCGAACCTGCGTCACGCGGCCGCGGCCCTTGTGCGCGAGTTCGCGCCACGCCCGGGCTGCAAGCGGCCTGAGCTGTTTCGTGCCGAACGCAAAGTGCACCGACACCGTCGCGCCGGCAAGGCGCTCTAGGATGACGCGTGCGGCGATCAGCGCATCGCCGCCGTTGTGCCCCTTCCCCGCAAGCACGAGCACGCGCCCGTCCCGGGGGAATCCCCCGATCTCCTCGAAATCGCGGAGCACGGCGGAGGCGATCGCGGCCCCCGCTGCCTCCATTGCGGCGAGTTCGCGTGCCTCGTCACGTTCGAAGAGGCGGGCCTCCAGTTCCCGGGCTGCAGCGCAGGAAAGAACCGGTGGGGAGAGCGGTTCCAGCGTCGTCATTGGGTGGTTTGTTCGCGGGGCTCGAGTTTCAACTCAGGCGTCCCGGGGGTGACCGGTTCGACGGATACCGACGGCCTGGGCATCGCGGGCGCCGGCTGCGGCGCCGGACGCGATGGACGGGAATCCTCCGCCGGACGCTCGTACCGTCCCTGCTCGCGCCACTCGCGGTACTGCTCATCGGTCTCCGTGAAGCGAAGCGGACATTCCGGCGGCGGCGCCTTGCCATGGCGGAGCACCCGGTTTGTGAGCCGCGGGATGCTCCGGAAATAGTTCACACCGTCCATGCGGCGGACTTCATAGAATTCCGCGAAATCGCCGACCGACGGATTCCAGAGCGCCACCTGAGTGACGTTGTTGTCCCACACCGCATACTCGGACCACTGATCGAAGACAGCCTCGACCGTGGTGAGAAGCGGGGCCTCCTGCGGCCTCTTTGTCTCCTCGGCGGGTTGGGTGACCACGATCGTGCGCACCGACGGTTCCTTGCGGGGCCAGGCGAGCACGGAAAGCGCGCCGATGACGATGCCGAGCATCACCCACGAAGGTGTCTTCGAAAGCTGCGAGATGGACGGTCTCCGTTGTTTCTCGTCCATGGCGATCAGGCCTCGGCTTTGACCAGTGCCGCGACGGCCATGGCCATCGACTCCGTGTGCGAAAGCGTCAGGTGCACATTCGTCGCACCGACCTGACGGAGAAGCGCCTCACCCTGTGCGTCGAGCCTGACGAGGGGCTGCTGCCGCTCGCCGTGATAGACGGACACGGATCGCCACCCGAGCTCGGCGCCGATCCCCGTCGAAAAGCACTTCGCGACCGCCTCCTTCGCGGCAAAACGCGCAGCGTAATGCTTGTGCGGATGGGCCTTGCCCTGGCAGTAAGCGCGCTCCTCGTCCGTGAAAACCCGGTTGAGAAACCGCTCGCCCTGCCGCTCGAGAACGCCGCGAACGCGTTCCACCTCGATGATGTCGGCCCCGAGGCCGATCAGGATCCCGCCGGGTGGAAGTTGGATGTTCATTAGAAGTAAAACAAACCGGTTGAGCCACAGAGTTCACCGAGGCCCGATCAGAGCCAAATCGGAGGCAAATGGGGTAGTCGAACGCTGACGAAACCATCCGATCTCCGATTCAGACATGAACCAGACAATCCGTTCTCAGTGAGCTCTGTGTCGGAGCTCTGTGCACTCTGTGTCCCGAGCCGATTTCGGGCTGTGGGTTCGAAGTTCAAAGTTCGATGTTCGATGTTCGATGTTCAGTCTTCGGTTCTCAGCCGTTCATCCGCGTCTTCATTTCGCGGACGGCTTCTTCGACTCCGGTGAAGAGGGCGCGGCTGACGATGCTGTGGCCTATGTTGAGCTCGTGGAGGTGCGGCAGCGTCTTCACCTCCGCGATGTTCACGTAATTGATGCCATGCCCGGCGTTGACCATCAGCCCGAGATCGTGCGCGCGAACGGCGCCGATGCGCAGCCGCTGGAACTCCGCCGCATGTTTCGCCGTACCGTAGGCGTTGGCGTAGGCGCCGGTGTGCAGTTCGACCCAAGGCGCCCGAAGCTCGGCGCTGAGCTCGATCTGGCGCTCGTCGGGATCGATGAAGAGGCTCGTCTTGATGCCGGCGCCGTTCATCGCGTCGACACAGGCCTTGACGCGGTCGCGATTCCCAACGACGTCGAGACCGCCCTCGGTCGTGACCTCCTTCCGATTTTCAGGAACGAGGCACACGGCCTCCGGCCGGAGTTCCAGCGCGAAGGCGATCATCTGCGGAGTGCACGCCATCTCCAGATTCAGACGCGTGGCAATGCTCTCGCGCAGGCGCCAGACGTCCCGCTCCTGGATGTGCCGGCGATCTTCGCGAAGGTGGACGGTGATGCCGTCCGCGCCCGCGCGTTCCGAGGAAACAGCGAAGGCGACCGGATCCGGCTCGATCGCTCCCCCGGAAGCCCGGCTCTCGTCTCGGTAGCGCGCCTGGCGCACGGTCGCACAGTGGTCGATATTGACGCCAAGCAGAATCATGGGACGGCGAGCAATGACAGAAATCGGCATCCCCGCAAATCAGGAAAATGAATTTGCCTAGAGGGGGCATTTGCCGGCTTGCTGCCCCCAGCAATGGAGCCCGAAGCCAACCGTCCCAAGAAGGAGAACCTTCTCCTCAACCTCGCGTTCAATATCCTGATTCCGACGGTCGTGCTGATGAAGTTCAGCACCGACCGGTTTCTCGGGCCGCTGGGCGGGCTGCTCGTCGCCGTCGCTTTCCCGCTCGGGTACGGCATTTACGACCTGATTGCGCGCCGCAAGACGAACATGTTTTCGGTGATCGGCCTCGTCAGCGTGCTCCTGTCGGGAGGTCTGGGCGTGATGAAGGTCGGGGGCATGTGGTTCGCGGTGAAGGACGCCGCGGTGCCGACCGTGATCGGAGCAGCCGTGCTGCTTTCGGTGCGCACCAAGAAGCCGCTGGTGCGGCAGTTGTTGTTCAACGACCAGGTCATCGACGTCGCACGCGTCAACGCTGCGCTCGAAGCGCGGGGCGAGCGGCCGGCTTTCGATCGCCTCCTCCGCAACGCCAGCATCTGGCTGGCCTGCGCGTTCCTGGGCAGCGCCGTGCTCAACTTTGCACTCGCTCGCTACATTCTCCGCAGCCCGCCGGCCACGCCG
>JAJYAR010000011.1 GCA_021779435.1 bacterium | reverse complement strand
TTCCGATCTGCTGCGTCCTGCGGTTTCGCCAGAACAGCCACCCACCCGCACCCGCGAGCACAAGGGCTACGACGAGGGTCAGGAGGTTCGCCATGCTGCCACTCGAGGCCGCCGGAGCCGACGCGTGCGTCGCCCCGGACGGAAAGATGACCTTGCTGTCGTCCGCCGCGGCCGCCGCGGCCATCGAGACGAACGAAAGAGCTGCCAGCGCGAGCGCGGCAGCCCTGGAGGCGAAGCCGAGGCGGAGTCGGTGTGCCATGGCGACGGGAGTCAGCGCGGCGGCTCGGCTCACGGCTTCTTGCTGCCGACGAGTTCGGTGATCTTGATCCCGAAATTGTCCTCGACGACGACCACCTCGCCGTACGCCACGAGCTTGTCGTTGACGAAAAGTCCGACCGGATCGCTCGCGTGCTGCAGCAGCTGCACGATCGACCCCGGGGCGAGTTCCAGCACTTCGCGCATCGGCAGAAGGACCGATCCGAGCTGGACGGTCACCTTCACCTTAACGTCGAGTACGATATCAAGAGATTTTTCGTCCGTCAGATTTGGCATGTAAGGGATCCTCGGTGGGGGTTTTCTTTGTGATTTGCACGGCCACACGGTCCGTATCGAGGCCGACCGTGCCCAGGAACTTGGGCGTGTCGTTGAGCACGATCCTTGTCTCGGCGCAGATCTCCGGGCGCATCTCGATGATGTCACCGACGCGGAAACTGGCCACCTCGCGAAGCGTGAGCTCGAGGGCCTGCCACTCGGCACGGACCGGAACCATCACGCGTTCGTAGGCCGAGTGCCACTCCGCGCGCTTCACGCTGGGCGTCACGGCCGTGTCCTTCTGGCGGCGCGCCTGCATCCGCTTCACCACCGGCTCGATGGTGTAGTAGGGAACGCCGATCTGGATCTGCTCGGAGCAGTCGCCGAAATTGCACTCGAGCGCCAGCGCCAGCATGATCGCATCACGCGGCGAGGTCTGCAGAAAGCGGCCGTTGTTCTCATGGCCGATGATCCCGGGATGGAGCTCCTGCTCCGTCTTCCACTGGCCGCACCACTCCTCGAGCATGATCATGATCACGTCCTCGATGAGGGCGATTTCGATCTCGGTAAGATAGCGCTCGGCCTTCACCGAGTGGCCCCGGCCGCCCAGGAGCCGGTCCGCGATCGTGAGCGCGAGCCGTGGATTGATGTCCAGGATCCCGACGCCGACCATCGGATCGACCTTGAAAAGGCTGAGGTGCGTCGGATTCGGAAGGGAGTCGGTGAACTTCGAATACGTCACCGTCGTGAGCTTCGCCATCTTCAGCCCGAACTCCATGCGGAGGTAAAGGGAGAGACGCGCGCTGAGATACCGGATGAAATCCTCGTGGAGGAGACGAAGCCGCCGCAGTTCGGCCTCCGAGAGGAACGCCGGGTTGCGGAAGTCGTACGGCTCGACCTTCGGGCCGCCCGAGTCTCCGGTCGGCATGAACGTCCCGCCCTTGATCGCCTGGGCATCGGCCGCCTGCTGCGCGAGTATCCTGTCGATCTCGGACTGATCGAGAAAGTCGCTCGCCGGTTTTTGGGGGTCGTCAGCCATGGTGGGGCGCTACGCCGGGGCGTCGCTCATTGCACGACAAAGTCGGAAAAGTAGATCTGGTCCGCCACGCGGGCATCGAGCACCTGGTTGTAGGCCGCCACCAGCTTCTCGCGGATCACGTTCTTCGCGCCCGGCTCCTCCAGGTCGGCAAGCGTCAGGGAGGAAAGGATGTTGAGCGTCGTGTCGAACAGCTTCGCGTGGTTGGCCTTGAAGACCGCCTGCAGGTCGACGTTGCCCTTCGGATCCGGCGTCACGTAGAAACTCGTCTTGAGGTAACGCGTGCCCATCGTGCCCGCGAGGTTCACGACGACGTTGCTGAACTCGTAGGGCTTCCTCTCGACCAGCTTTCCGTCCTTGTCCTTCGCGGCCTCGGGAAGTCCCAGCACAGCGGCGGACGCGCTCTCGACGGGCAGGTTCAGCCGCTTCTCGAGCCGGGGCACGATGACGTACTGCGACACGGCCCAGGTCAGGGCGGGAGCCACGACAATGGCGGCGACGGAGGGAATCCACGCCTTCATTCCCCCAGCGGAAGCCGACGCCGCCGATGCGCTCGCAACCGGCTCCGGTGCGGGGGGGGCCTTCTCGGGCTTGGCCGCAGCAGCAGGTGCGGCCGCCGGAGGCGTCTCGGGTTTTGCAGGAGGAGGAGGCATCTGAAGAAGTCCGTTGCGGGTTAACCCTGGCGTCAGCGCTTCAGGTTGACGATGTCCTCGAGCACGGTGTCCGACACCGTGATGAGTCGGGAGGCCGCCTGGAAGCTGCGCTGCGAGGTGATCAGGTCGGAAAACTGTTCCGTGAGGTCGACGTTCGAAAGTTCGAGCTCACCCGAGCGGATCTTGCCCGCTCCCGCGGAGGCCGGGGCCGCGATCGACGTGACGGCGGTTCCGGTCGCGCCGAAGTCGTACACGTTGCCGCCGACTTTCATCAGCTTGGATTCATCGGCGATGCTGAGCACGCCCACCTGTCCGGCGGTCGAACCGGTGCCAGCCACGTCAAACGCGGTGATCGTGCCGTCGGTGGCGATGCTGATCGATGCCGCCGAGGCGTAGCCCGCATACACGATCGGATTCCCGTCCACGCCAAGAACCGACATGTTCTGCGAGTTGCGAAGGTTGCCGGCCGTGTCGAAATGGAACGAGCCGTCGCGCGTCACGTAGTTGGCCGTTCCATCGCGGACGACGAAGTAGCCCTTCCCGGAGATGGCGAGGTCGGTGACGTTGCCCGTGCTGCTCAGCGAGCCCTGCTTGTAGTTCGTGTTGATGCCCGCCATCTGCACACCCGTGCCGATCTGGAGGGACGCCTCGTCCGACGAGGCCGCGCGCAGGGTGTTGCTGAAGGTGTCGGCGAAATTGGCAGACGACGTCTTGTACGCCGTCGTGTTCACGTTGGCGATGTTGTTGCCAATCACGTCCAGGCTCCTGCCGAACGTTTTGAGAGCGCTGACGCCTGAGGTAAGTGTGCCGAGAAGTGACATGGATAAGCTGCGGTTGAGGTTTATTGTCCGGGGGTTGCTGCCGGCATGGACGACGTCACCGCGCCGGGTTCGACCAGAAGCACGGCCGATATCGGGTAGGTGTATTCGCCAATCACCAGCCGCGGCGTACCGTCCGTGATTTCAACGCCGCTTACGTCTCCTGAAAGTGTCGTGCCCTTGCCGGTTTCCACCGTGACGCGATGGCCGAGGTAAGAGTTGGCCGCCACGAGTTCCTGCTGCGATTTCATCTCGCCGAGGTTCTTCGCCATCTCGCTCGACTGCTGCAGCGAGGTGAATTGGGCCATCTGCGCGATGAAGGACGTGTCGTCCATCGGCTTCATCGGATCCTGCGTCTGGAACTGCTTCGCGAGCAGGACCAGGAAGTCGTCCTGACCGAGCGTCTTCTTCGGGGCCGGGATGGACGCGGCCGGATCGGTGTCGGTCTGCGTGCCGGAGTTGCCGGTCACTGATGAAACGGAGGACATGGTCAGGCGAGGGTGTGAAGGTGGAGGGACTTGGCGGAGGAGCCACGGGATGCCGCAACGACGCCCGTCGAAACCGACGAGGCCGCCGCAACTGTCCGTGTCGTCTCAGCGCCTGTGGGGAAAAACGCAGGGGCCGGTTCGCGTGACTGCTGGTCGCGCTGGCGCGGGGCGCCGTCGCCCGAGAACGAGCTGCCCTGGTCGTTCGAGGCAAAGACCGGCGCGGCCAGCCGCGTGGAGCGATCGCTGTTCTGCGACGAAACACTCTGCCACTCGCTGGAAAGCGCGGCACGCAGCTCGGCGGAATCCGTTCGGAAAGTCGTGTGCACCTCACCCGCCTTCATCTCGACGCGCACCTTCAGATCAGCGTCGCCGACGGTGAACTGGAGATCGACCGAATGACGCTCGCGGGCGGCCAGCCGGTCCGTGACATCGAGAACCGCCTCCACCGCCCGATGCGCCGAGCTCGTCAGCGACACCTGCTGCGGCAACGGATCCGGCCGCACCTCAGCGGAATGCAACGCACCCGACACCGCCGCGGTTTCGGAAGCGTTTGGACGAGCATTCGTTGAGCCGGCTGACATCGTGGAGTCCGTATCAGCAGCGCCGATGCCAACAGGCGCTTTGCTTGACGCAAATGATTCGTTCGTAGCGGCTAATGAATTTCTTACAGCGCCTTCGATCCCGCCGTTTGCGCGCACCGCCTTTTTGGATTCCGGACCGGCACTTTTTTCCTTGGCCGCGCCAGCACGTTTCGAAATCGCCTCCAGGCGAAGGTCCGCCGCATCCGAGGAGTCCGCGACTTTGCTGGCGGTTGGCCGGGACGCTTCGGAAACGGAAGCCGCCGCACTTTGCGCCAGCAGGGTCTGCGTGCCATCACGCTGGGTCGGCAGGGCCGGTGCCGTCGGATTCCCCTCGGCGTCCCCGGAGGGCACCGCTGCAAATCCCGGCACATCCGGCTTCGCCGGTTCCGTGCCAACGTTGACGCTGCCGCGCTCAATCGTCGCGGCCTGCCGGCTCGCTGCGACCCGGAGAGCGGAGTCCGAAACACCAGCTGCCGCACGCGTTGCCCCCGCCCTCGCATCCGGCAGCGGAAAACGCGTTGCACCCTGAGCGGCGATGGCGGGTTCAGTCCCGTCGTTCTCCGACTCCGGGTCGACCGAAGCAGCCGGCTGGCCGGATGCCGCGTCCTCGGGAAGTGCGACCGCCCTGGCGGTGTTCCCGGAGCCGGTTGAAAATGCCGATCGACCGGAAAACCCGCCACCCATGGCGGAGCACCCCGGTTGCGGGGAGCCGGCCAGGGACGAACCAGTTGGTGCGACCTTCACATCGGGCGGAGTCGTCACCGGCATCCCCGGCAACATCTGGACCGCGATCGCGCCGAGGTCGGCGGACGGCGTGCCCTCCCCTTCCCCGGATTCCTCCGTCGAATCGCCCGCGTCTGTGTCGGCTGACTCGGGCTCCGCGGAATCGCCTGCGTCATCCGACACCGCCGTCTGCAATGACGCGGCCTGCCAAGACTGCGCATCGCCAACCACACCGGCATACGCGCCGGCGCGGTAAGCCATGGGCGCCGGGGCGAGCACGGAAAATCCGGCGTTCGGAACGACGCCTCCCGGCTGCGAAGCCGCCGAGGTCGAACCCGGGGCGCCGTCGACACCCGCGAGGACCTGGGAAAAAGGTCCGGCCGGCGGCTGTTGCGGCGCTTCAAGCGGAGACGCGCCGCCGGGGGCGGTCGTGCCCGTGAGCAACGTGCCGGCGTTCGGATCCTGTGGAAAGGGTGTGAGTGAAAATTGCATGGACGCCTCCCATCCCTGGGCTCGGGGGAACGCGTGGCGTCCATGCCACGGAATAGGTGTTGATCAGGAGCTCGCGGCCCGCTTGGCCTTCATCAACCTGAGTTTTTCGGAGAGGATTGCGGCGCGCCGCGCGAGCGGGTTGTCCGTTCCAGCCGACATCGTCGTCATCTGCTCAAAAATCGGGCCGACCACATCCGGCTTCATCAGCGAGAGGATCTTCACCGCCGTGTTGTCGTCCATCTCGCGGATGATCGCGACGACCGCCTTCGGCGTGAGATTCGCGTACATCTGCGCGAGCTTCTTCAGGTTAACCTCCTCATCGGCCTTGATCTCGATCACCCGGTCCGAGATGTCCTTCTGCATGGCCTCGAGCTCGGCGCGCACCTTGGCGAGCTGCTTCTCGTCGGCGACGATCCGCTGCTGCCGCTGATCCAGGTCCTCGGCCCGTTTCCTGAGCAAAAGGGTCTGCTCCCTCAGATCGCTCGAAAGATTCTCGATCTCGACCGTCCAGAAATCCCACCCCTTCTTGCGCCGCTCGTTCGGCTCGTGGCGGGCGCGTTCGATCCGCGCCTGGTCGACGCGCTTGACCAGCGCGCGCCAGCTGGTGGTGGCGGCAATGCCGACGCCCAGAAGCACCCCGACGAGGGCGATCAGTAGCGGAAGGTGACGTTTCATGGTCGATCAGGCGTGTTGGGCACGGTCATGCGGAGTTGAGCGACTCACGCCCGAACCGGCGGTTCGCATAGTCGTCAAACTCGGCCTGCTCCTCGCGCGTGACTTCATACCGGTAAACCGTCCGCGCCTTCAGCTCGAGGCGGTGCACCACCTCGACCTTCCGATGAGCCTCGATGTATTCGGCCCGGCGCTGGTCCATCGCGTGCTGGGCGGCGGTCCTCGCCTGCACCGCCTCCGCTTCCACCGTGCACTCCCGACGGTAGGCCGTCAGTGCGCGGATCTCGTCGGCTGCATTGAAATGCACCGCTCTCCCGGCCGTGAGCTCCTCCCCGAGGCTGCGCAGCCTTTCACGCGCCGCGGCGAGCTCCTGCTCGGCCCTGACGAACGCGTGGACGGAGGCGGCGAACGCCTCCCGTGCGCGCATCTCGTGATGCTCGCGAAGAATCGCCACCGGCCGGAGGGGGAATTTGAAACGTTTCATCCGACGATTTTTTCAAGGTTAGCGAACGTGTCGTTCCGGGAGGAGTGCTCGTGCGTGCCCTGCTTCAGGAACTGGCGGATTGGATCATACAGCGAGATCGCGTGGTCCAGCGCGGCGTTCGCGCCCTTCTGGTACGCACCGATCGAAATCAGGTCCTCGTTCTTCCGATACAGGGCCATCACCTCGCGCGCCTTCGCCGCCTGCGCCACCTGCTCGGGGGAGCAGACATCGCGCACGAGACGGCTCACGCTCTCCAGCACGTCGATGGCCGGATAGTGGTTGAAATGCGCCAGCTGCCGCGAAAGCACCACGTGTCCATCGAGGATGCCCCGGACGGCGTCCGCCACGGGCTCATTCATGTCGTCGCCTTCGACGAGCACCGTGTACAGCGCGGTGATCGCCCCCTGTTCGCCCGCGCCGGCGCGCTCGAGAAGCCTGGGGAGCATCGCAAAGACAGAGGGGGTGTAGCCGCGCGTGGCCGGCGGCTCGCCGATCGCCAGGCCGATCTCACGTTGCGCCATGGCAAAACGCGTGACCGAGTCCATCATCAGCAGCACGTTCTTGCCGGCATCCCTCCATGCCTCCGCGATCGCGGTCGCGGTGAACGCAGCGCGAATCCGGAGCGGCGCGGGCTTGTCGGAGGTCGTGACGACCACGACGGCCCGCTTCATGCCTTCGGGACCAAGGTCCTTCTCGATGAACTCGCGCACCTCGCGGCCACGTTCACCGACCAGGGCGACGACGACGACGTCGGCCTCGGAGGCGCGGGCGATCATGCCCATGAGAGTCGACTTGCCGACGCCGGAGCCTGCGAAGAGACCGAGACGCTGTCCGCGGCCAAACGGCGTGAAGGCATCGATCGCGCGAACACCGGTGACAAAGGGAGTCCTGATCCGCTGCCGGCGCAGCGGGTGCGGCGGCTCCGAAGCGTGCGCCGCCGCGTGCTCGAGCGGCAGCATCCCCAGCCCGTCGAACGGCCGGCCGAGCGCGTCGAGCACCCGGCCAAGCATTTCAGGGCCGACCCGCGGCATCGGTGGCTTGTCGCAGGCGGCAACCTCGCAGCCGACATGCAGGCCGGCTGTGTCACCGAGCGGCATGAGAAGCACCCGGTGCTCGCGAAAGCCGACCACCTCGGCCTGAACGCTGAAATCCGCGCGCGACGAACGCACGAGGCAAAGGTCGCCAAGGCCGACGTTCGGCCCGTCGGACTCGATGATCAGCCCGGCGACTCCCGTGACCGTGCCCACGCGCTGCACCGGCGGCAGATGGCGGATCTGCGACCGGAGAACGTCAACGAGTGGTGCGACGCGTGTCATGGGATTCAGGAGACGGGGGCCAGGCTGCTCTGCATGGCCGAGAGTTTCGTCTGGATCCGCGCATCGGTGAGGCCGAAGCGGCTTCGGACCTGGCAATCGCCCGCGGAAAGGGTTCCCTCGGCGCGGATGCGAAGTCCCGGATACCGGCGCAGCCAGTCGGGATTCAGCTTCTCGAGCAGCGCGGCATCGCGGGGCGACACCACCAGCTCCAGATTGTCCCGCTCGGGAAAGATTTCCATCAACGCCTCCTCGCAGATCTTGGAGACAACATCCGGCGGCGGCTCGTACCCGGCAAGCAGCCGGCGCGCGATCTCAACCGCGAGTCCGGGCAGCGCCTGCCTCAGGTCCTCGACCATGGCGGGCTCGACCGCGGCGAGCTTCTCGAAAACGCCGTCGCTGAGCCGTTGGATGTCGGCCCGAAATTCGACCATTTCCTGATCCGCGAGCGAGCGGGCCGCATCGACTCCGCGCGCATACGCCGCCTCATCGCGCGCCGCCAGTTCCGACTCGGACAGGAAACGGCCGGCCTGGCCGGGAATGGCCGCGCCGACGAGCGGGCGATCGAAGGAGACGAGCTTTGAAAAGGCCACGATGGTTGCGGGGGTTCGGCGGCGCGTGGCGTCAGGCCACGGTCTGCTCCTCGGTTTCCAGGGTGATCTGGCCTTCCTCCTCGAGACGGCGCACGACCTGGATGATGGCATCCTGCGCGACCTCGACGTCCTTCAGGCGGACCGGCCCGAGCATGTCGAGCTCCTCGCGCAGGCTCTCGGCCGCGCGTTTCGAGATCGATCCGTAGATCTTCTCGCGAAGGCTTTCGCTCGCGGACTTCATGGCGATGGCGAGATTCGACGAGTCGACCTCGCGCAGGACGCGCTGGAGGTCCGCCGGCTGCAGACGGGAAAGGTCCTCGAAGCTGAAGAGCTTCTTGCGGATCGCCGCGCTGAGCTGCGCGTTGCGTTCCTCGAGCCGCGCCAGGAGATTTTTGCTCATCTCCTTGTCGAGCTGGTTGAGGAGATCCGCCACCGCCCTCACGCCGCCGCTTCGGTGAAAAGCCGGCCGCACCTTGCTGTCGTAGTGCTTGCCCAGGCTGCGGGCGATCTTGCTGACGAGTTCGAGCGAGGTGCTTTCGATCGTGCCGAGCCGCTCGATCACTTCCTCGCGCAGATCCGGCCCGAGCAGCGCGAACACCTCGGCTGCCTTGTTGCTCTCCAGATACGAGAGCAGGAAGGAAATTGTCTGCGGCTGCTCGTGCTTCACCAGATTGAAGATCTGGCGGCCCTCCATCTCGGAAATCTCCTTGATGACCTCGACCGACGTGCCCGTCGGGCCAACGCGGCCGATGATCGAGGAGGCCTTGTAGTCGCCCTTGGCAATCTCGAGCGTCCGCTGGGCGTAGTTCAGGCCGCCGAGCGCCGAGCCGACGCTCTTCGCGATCATGCCGGCAAATTCCTCCAGCGAGAGCCTCTGCACTTCCGAGGGAATGATCGAGAACGTCGACATCTCCCGGCAGATGAGCTCGATCTCCGCATCGTCAAACTGCCGCAGCACCTCGGCCGCCGCCTCGGGGCCGATGATGATGAGGAAGACGGCGAGTTTCTGGTGCCGCGTCAGCTTGCCGTAGTCGAGATCAGTGATAGCCATTGCCCGTTCCTCGTCAGTTCTTGTTCGCCGGCGTCCCGCCCTGCGGGCCAGCCGTCACCCACTCGCGCAACGCCACTCCGATGTTTGCCGGTTTCTGCCGGATCAGCTCATTCAGGAGCTCCGGCGTCACGTTGCTGGCGTTCGGCATCGAACGCGAAGTCTGAGTCGGAGTGAGCGAAAGCACCTCGATCGGCACGGCCTCCGGCTTCTGCCGCTTGAACAACCGCCAGAAGATGAGAAGCACCGCCGCCGCTCCGGCCACCGCCGCCCAGCGGCTCGCCATCTCAACCCAGCCGCCGACGCGTGCCTCGAGCGGAACAGGGGCCTGCGCCGCGATGACGGCGTCCGGGATCTCGAAATCGGATTCCTGCAGCGTGACGAGCGTGTCGAGGGACTGTCCCGCCGCCGGCTTCACACCCAGCGCATTCGCCACGACCAGCCTGAGCTGATCGAGGTCCTGCTGGGAACGGACCGCAGGCGCGGGCTGGGCCGGGGTCGCTCCGCCCTTCGCATCGGGGGCCGCAGGTGCCGGCGCCTTGCGCCGGGCGACAATCACCGACGCCGTGAGGCTGCGGATCGTGCCGGGGGCCCTCGTCGTGCTGGTGGTGACCTTGTCGATCTCGTAGGTGGCCGTCTTGTTCTTGAGCGTCCGCTCCGACGTCGAGATCGGCTTCGCCGTCTCAGTCTGGGCCTGCGCCTTGTCGGGCACGTTCGCGCTCACGCCGGCCGCGCCGCCGCCGGAACGGGTCTCTGTCGAATTCGTGGTGTCGTCGGTCGAAGTCTGCGAGCGGACCACCTGGCCGTCGGGATTCCACCGCTCGGAGTTGGTCGTCGTCGCCTCGGTGTCGATGTCCGCTGAAACGCGGACGACCGCGTTGCCCGGGCCGATCACGGCCGCCAGCATCGATTCCACCTTCTTCGCGAAGTAGTCCTCGACCTGCTCACGGTACTTCATCTGGGAGGAGGCGTTGCCGAGCGACGGATCCTGCTTGAGCTCCTCGGAAAGCGTGCGGCCACGGTTGTCGACCACCGCGACCTGATCGGGCGCGAGTCCCTGCACCGCATTGGCCACCAGGTGCCGGATCGCGTTCACCTGGTCGATGTCGAGCCGTCCGCCGCCAACGTCGACGAAGACGGACGCGGTTGAACGGACGCCCTGTTCGGTGAGCAGAAGCCTGTTCTCGGGCTGGACGATCATCACGCGCGCGGCGCGAACGCCCTGCAGCTGCATGATCGTGCGCGCCAGTTCGCCCTGCACGGCGCGAAGGTAGTTGGTGCGCTGGACGAAGTCGGAAAGTCCGAACTGGCCCTTGTCGAAGATCTCGAAGCCCACGCCGTCGCCGCTCGGAATGCCCTTGCCCGCGAGATCCATGCGGAGCTTGTGAACCATGGTCGACGGGACCTGCACGTCGGTGCCGCCCGCGGTGATCTTGTGAGGGATGTTCTGGGTCTCGAGGTAGCTGATGACGGCTGCCGCGTCCTTCTCGCCCAGGCGGGCATAGAGCAGCTGGTAGTCAGGACGCTGGGACCAGATGACGATGCCGATCAGCCCGCCAATGACGGCGACCGCAGCCACGATCAGCGACACACGCTGGTTCAGACCCAGGTGCTTCCAAAGGTCCAGGAGTGACTGTGCGAAGTTCTTCATTACGGAAAATCAGTTAGAGCCGGTTTGCCTGAGTTGCGGGGGCTTCAATGCGAGGGGGGCGCATCATACCTGCATGCGCATCAGCTCCTGGTACGACTCAACAAGCTTGTTTCGGACCTCGACCATCATGCTGAACGCCACCGAGGCCTCCTGCATCGCGATCACGCCCTGATGCAGATTGTCGGTCTCGCCCAGCAACACGCTGCGCGTCATCTGCTGCGCCTCCGCCTGTTTCGCCTCCACCGTCGAGACGACCCCGTCGAGCATCTGGCCGAAGCTCTCCGTCGGCGCCGCCTTCGGCATGCCCGTCAACCCGACGCCGATCTTCGGCTGCGGCGCATCGATGCGTGTCAGCGGCGAGGCGGAAAGGGGATTAATCGAACCGATGGGGGACATGGGGAAAGTTGGTTTGCGCGGGAAACGAGGTCCGGGGGATCATCAACGGCCGATCTCGAGCGCCTTCATGGCCATCTGGCGCGAGTTCTTCACCACCGCGAGGTTCGCCTCGTACGCGCGCGACGCGGTGATCAGGTCAACCATCTCGAACGAAAGGTTCACATTCGGCATCGTGACCATGCCGTCGGCACCGGCGTCCGGATGCTGCGGATTGTACACCTGCTGCCCCGGGCTTTTGTCCGGCGAGATGCTGGAAACGCGCACGCCCTGGAGCGGCGCGCCGGCGCCGGTGCGGCGGACGAGCTCGGTCTCGAACGAGACGACCTGCCGCTGGTAGGGGCCGCCGGCGAGGGTACGCGTCGTCTGCGCGTTCGCGATGTTCTGCGCCACGATGTCGAGGCGCGTCTTCTGCGCATTCAGCGCTCCCGCGGTGACGTCGACTCCGGCAATGAGATTCATGGGATCGTTGAAGGAGGTTCAGTGTGTGGCGCGGTCACGCGGACCGTCCGGTGATGGCCATCTTGAGCTGCTTCAGGTCGTACGTGACGACCTGGCTCAGAAAATCGTACTCGATGGCGTTGCGATCCATCGCCACGAGTTCGCGGTCGATTTCCACGCTATTCCCGTCGGGTCGGATGCTGCGGGCGGTCGGATCCTCAGCCAGGGTCGGCTTCAGCGAATCCGCCGTGCGTGCCAGATCTCCCGTCGCGATGCGTGCCTTCAGCTGCGTCGCGAAGTCCGGTGAGACGTCGACACGGCGGAAACCGGGCGTCTCCGCATTGGCAATGTTTGTCGCAATCGCCTCCTGCCGAAGCACCGCCGCATCGAGAAGCTTCCGCGCCAACTGGTAGTTGTCGGTGTGGAAGATTGGATCGATCATGATCGCCGGCTTCAGCAGAGCCGGTGCCACTGGTTGGACTTCATGTGCAAGCGGCTAATCCACAGTTTGATATCAACGCCGCATTGCCACATCATCCGCTCCTTTCGCCCGCGTAGAGACCGGCACCGGAAGAATTTGCCGCATCTGCGGATCTGCACCGCACCAAATACTCCCGAGGGGTTTCACTCGACCCGTTTCGTGCCGATATCACGAGGGAATTTCCTCATGAGGGATAGCGAGTTCGATTTCATCCGAAACCTGGTCTACGAACGTAGTCGCATCAATCTCAGCCCTGACAAACGCCAACTGGTGTCGGCGCGACTGGGCAAGCGTCTGCGCGCCACGAACCTGCAGACCATCGGCGACTACTGCCGACTGCTCCAGTCTCCGGGCGCCGACCAGGAGCTTGCGAACCTGATCGATGCGATCTCGACCAACCACACGTTCTTCTTTCGGGAGTCGTCCCATTTCGACTACCTCCGCAGCGTCGTTGTCCCGGAGATGCTTGCCCGTTCCCGCACCGAACGCTGGTCGCGCTTTCGCGTCTGGAGCGCAGCCTGCTCCTCCGGCGAGGAGCCCTTCTCGATCGCGATCACGCTCGCCGAGGTCATGCCTTCGTTCCCCTGGCTCGTCGACGCGACCGACATCTCCCACCGGGTGCTGGCGAAGGCCGCGGCCGGCATCTACAACGAAGAGGCAGTGGCCCGCGTCCCCCGCGAACTCCTGCGCGCTCATTTTCAACGCGGCTTCGGTCCGCAGGATGGCAACTACCGGGTGAAGCGCGCCCTGCGCGAGCGCGTGGTCTTCCATCACCTCAACCTGCTCGAGGGCGAATTACCCTCCCAGGAGTTGTTTCATGTCATCTTCTGCCGCAACGTGATGATCTATTTCGACCGCCCCACGCAGGACGAACTGGTCAGCCGGCTGGCGAGCAAGCTCATCCCCGGCGGTTATCTTTTCGTCGGACATTCCGAGAGTCTCACCCAAATGAGGCACTCCCTGCAGCCGATCCAACCCGCCGTGTACCGCAAACCCTCCTCCTGACATCATGACCGTGCCACCCATCCGAGTCCTCGTCGTCGACGATTCCGCCATGGTGCGGAAGCTTGTCACGGACGCGCTTAGCACGGACCCGGAGATCGAGGTCGTGGGTACCGCCGTCGATCCGTACGTCGCCCGCGACAAGATGGCGAAACTCAAGCCGGACGTGCTCACGCTCGACATCGAGATGCCGCGGATGGATGGACTTACTTTCCTCAGGATCCTCATGGATCAGCGGCCCATGCCGGTGATCATCATGAGCTCGCTGACGCAGAGGGGTTCACAGTGCGCGCTGGAATCGCTGCGGCTCGGTGCCTTCGACGTGCTCGGCAAGCCCGGCGGTCCGTTCTCCTTCGGCGATCTCGGTCCGCAATTGATCGAGCGAATCAAGGCCACGCGCGGTGCCCGGCTCCGGCGGTCCACGGGAGCGATCGTCGAGCCTCCGCCCCGCCGGCAACCTTCCCGGATTGGAACGTCGCGGGATATCATCCTCCTGGGTGCGTCCACCGGTGGCACCGAGGCGCTGAGGACCGTCCTGGCACGCCTGCCGGCGGGCCTTCCCGGCATAGCGGTCGTCCAGCACATCCCCCCTGTCTTCTCCAAGACGTTCGCCGACCGTCTCAACGAGCTGTGTGAGATCGAGGTCCGCGAGGCCGTCGACGGCGACCGGCTCAAACCCGGCCTCGCGCTGATCGCCCCCGGCAACTATCACATGATGGTCCAGTGGGCGCAGGATCACTATAACGTTCGTGTCGCGAGCGGTCCGGCAATCTGGCATCAACGTCCAGCCGTGGACCTCCTTTTCAAATCCGCCGCGGACACAGGCGCCGGTCCCCATGCCATCGCGGGATTGCTCACCGGCATGGGCAGGGACGGCGCGGAGGGCTTGCTGAAGCTCCGGGAGCGCGGGGCTGTCACATTTGCACAGGACGAGGCAACGAGCGTGGTGTACGGGATGCCACGGGCGGCCTGGGAAAACGGTGCAGCGCAACGCCAGCTTCCAATTGAGCGGGTTGCTGATTTCCTTATCCGCCACCACGAATCCCCCGGCGCGCCCCCACCGCCCGAACTCGCTGCCACCCCATGACACCCACACCACCCCCTTCCGCTGCACCCGGCTTTGCCGACGCGGCCTTCGATCGTTCGTCCGCAAGCACGTCCCAGGTTCTTGTTGTCGACGACGAGCCCGTCGTTCTCACCGCGCTGAAGGTGACTCTCGAGAGGGAGGGGTTTCCCGTCGTCGCCTGCACAAGTCCCCGCAAGGCGCTTGCCGTTCTCAGCGAACGCGATTTCGCCGTCATCATCTCCGACCAGCGCATGCCCGAGATGATGGGTCTTGATTTTCTCGTCGAGAGCCGGCGCATCCGGCCCTATGCGTCGCGCATTCTCATCACGGCGGTGCTCGCACTGCCCACGATCGTCGACGCGATCAACAAGGGGGAGATCTTTCGATTCATCGCCAAGCCGTGGCTCCGCGAGGAACTCATCGCCACCGTCCGGAACGCCGTTCAGCGGCATGACCTCGTCACACGCAACGAAGCGCTCCAGGCCGAGACGCAGAAGCTGAATTCGCAGCTGCGCGAGGCCAACGCCTCGCTCGAGGCTAAGGTGAAGGACCTCGAGAAGCAGCGGCAGCACCTCGACTCCGCCAACCACGAGCTTTCGACCAGCTATGAGAACTCCCTCGAGCTCTGCCGCCGGATCCTGACCACCTACGACCCGATCCTCGGTGGCCAGGCCAAGATGCTCGTCGAGTTCGCGACAGAAATGGCGGCGACCGAAAAGTTCACGCCCCAGGAGAGGCACGCCTTGCGGTCCGCCGCCTGGCTCTGCGATCTCGGCCTGATCGGCGTGCCGCGGGAAATGCTCCGCGCATTCCGAACCAAGACCGATCAGCTCACCGATCGCGAGCGCGGCATGCTGCACAACCACCCGATCTACAGCCAGACGCTCGCGTCGCTTGTCGACAGCCGCGCCGAGGTCGGCGAGGTCATCCGGGCGCACCATGAGCGCTACGACGGCCACGGCTACCCCGACGGTCTCGCCGCCGAGGGGATCCCCTGGCCGGCCCGCTGCCTGGCCGTTGCCGTGGGCTTTGTCGAATCCGGCCTCTCGAAGACGGCTGCCATCGACGCGCTTCTCGCCAAATCCGGCACCGACTACGATCCGGAGGCCGTCCGGCTTTTCCTCAAGGTCGCCAACCTCGTCCAGCTGCCCCGCCAGGTCCGCGAGATACTTCTCGACGAACTCGAACCCGGCATGGTGCTCGCCAACGGCATCTACAGCCCGCACGGGCTCCTGCTCATCGGCGAGGGACAGCCCCTCAACAGCGCCACGATTTCCAAGATTCGAAGCCACGACAAGGTCACACCGATCAGCCAGCGTCTGCTCGTGTACATCTGACCCAAGCATGCTCTTCCGCCTCCGACTCAATCTCCGCACCCAAACGGCCGGGCCCCTCACGCCCAGGACGATGGCGGGCAGCGCCGTATCCAGCGTCCGCCGGACGCAACGCCCCGCGCGCCACTCCTAGACCATGGGTTCACCGAGCATCTCAGCCCTGTTTGCCCAGCGCGTCGTCGTGGGTGTCGGTGACATGGGCGTGTCGAACAACCCGCAGATCACCCTGAGCACCTACGCGCTCGGGTCCTGCGTCGCGACCGTGGCGTACGATCCCGTGTCGAAGGCCGGAGGACTGCTCCATATCATGCTGCCCGATTCGACGATTTCGCCCGCCAAGGCGCAGAGCCAGCCTGCGATGTTCGCCGATACGGGACTTCCGCTGCTGTTCCGGTCGCTGATCGGACTGCGAGCCGACTTCTCACGGGTCAGGATCTTCCTCGCCGGCGGTTCGAATGTCCTCTGCGACGCGGACACGTTCCGCATCGGCGAACGCAATATCCGCGCCGTCTCGGACTATCTCGCGCGCAACGGTTTCGTCGTCCGCAACAGCTCGCTCGGCGGCACCATCAACCGCACCGTTCACCTCAACGTCGGCACCGGTGACATCACGTTGAAGAAGCCCACCGGCATCGAGCAGTTCTCACTCGGGAACTGATCCGCGTTCGCGGCGGCGGGCTCACGCACGCGCGTTCCCCCGCTCGTATCCGCTCCGCGGCAACGCCGGCCCGGCAGAGCCGGGGCGGGCGTCAAAGGGTCACCGCACCATGCGCGAGCCGGTGCTGAAGCCGTTGCTTCGCGCGGTCGTGCACGATCGCCATCGTTTCCTGCAGGAGTTCGGGCGTGAAGCCCCATTCGATCAGGAACGCGGAATCGAGTTCGAAGAGGAAGCCTTCCTCCGCGACACCGGGGCCGAACGAAGTGGCGATGTATTTGCCCGCGTGAAGGTGTGCCAGCAGTGCCTGCGCATTCTCCGGGCCCTGACGCGGCCGCTCGCAGAATTCGACGGCCGCCGTAAGCACCGGCGGGAAACTCCAGGAGGCCAGGAGCCGCGCCGCGACTTCCGCGTGCGAGAATCCCAGCAGGTCGTGCTCCGCCTGCGCCCAGGTGCCGCCGCGTGTCGCGCACTGCTCCCGGATCGCCGGGAAAAACGCGGCGCACGCATGCGCAACGGCCAGCTTGCCCATGTCGCACACAAGGCCCGCCGTGTACGCGGTCTGCGGATCCACACGCTCGCTGGTCTCGGCCAGGACCTCCGCCGCGAGAGCCGTGCACAGCGCGTGACGGCAGAAATCGCCCGGCTCGCCCGATGAAGAGGCCGCTTCCCAGCGGCTCACCAGCGCGAGCGCCGCAAGCCGGTACAACTCGCGCTGCCCGAGCCGGACCACCGCATCGGTGATCGTCTCGACCGGCACGCTCGAAAAGAAGGCGGAATTCGCCAGCCGCAGAGTCGCCGTTGCGAGCGAGGCGTCGAGCTTGATGATCTCGGCGATCTCATCCGCGCTGCTGTCGTTCGAAACAAGAACCGCGGTCAGCCGCGGCAGCAGGGCCGGGGAACAGGGAAGCCGCAGTGCCTGCTCGCAGACCTGCTCGATGCTGGGGGGATGTGTTGACACGGAGGAGATGGCTGCGGTCACGCCGCGTTCAGAAGCGAACCAGGATCGAGGATCAACGCGATGTTCCCGTCACCTAGGATTGCACCACCGGCGACCCCAGGCAAGTTCTGCATGAACGCGCCAAGGTTTTTGATCACGACTTCCTGCTTGCTCACCATCTCATCGACGAGCAACGCCGAAACCTTCCCCGAGTTCTCGACGATGACGACGATTCCCTCCCAGGGATTCGCCGCATTGCCGGGAATGCCGAACCGGCGGTTGAGCCTGTGGATCGGCACAAACTTGCCGCGCAGGTCGAGCACCTCGCCCTTGCCGTGCACCGTCGTGACATGCTCGCGCTTCGGCCGAAGCGCCATCTGCACCGACGTGCTCGGGAGAATGAACCGGTCCTCGCCTACCCTGACGACAAGGCCGTCGATGATGGCCATGGTCAGCGGCAGCTTCACCTTGAACGTGGAGCCGTGGCCGACCTCCGACACGATCTCGATCTTGCCACGCAGTTTCTCGATGTTCCGCTTCACGACGTCCATGCCGACGCCGCGGCCGGAAACCGACGTG
>JAJYAR010000291.1 GCA_021779435.1 bacterium | reverse complement strand
TCTCGCACGACCTCACCGTGGCATCGCGGTTCGCGGCCTCGATGTCCGGAGTCGCGATCAACAAGCCGGCGCCGTCGCGGCGCCAGTAGATCGTGCCGGCAAGCCGGTCGACGGGTACCGGCCCGAGCCATTGGGCGGGCCAATCGACCGTCGCCGCGCGCGTCTGCAGACGCACGTGTCCGGCATCCTGGTCCCCGTCGACGCTGCCGGAAAGGCCGCGCACTCCGGGCGTATGGCCGACGGCGGCGATGCCGGCGTCGTGAAATTTGGCGGACAGCTTGAACCGCCAAGGGGCGGCGGCATCGCGTCGCGCGAGTGCCAACGTGGCGTCGGTCCACTCCCCGGTCGGCGCGATCGCGAGCAGCCGATCGCGCACTTTCTTCTGCGTCAACAGGCCCGCGAGCGGCAGCAGGTTGTCGGCGCGCAGGTAGCTCGCGTGCGCGCGTAAATCGAGCATGCCGCCGCCGCCGCTGCGCCAGGTCGCGTCGAATTGGGACGCCGGGTCGCTGCGACCCGCGCGCGCCGCGCGCACGTCGCGTCCGAGCAGCGTCCAGCGGTCGCCTTCATGCGTGAGCGCCAGGTTGCCGCCTATGCGATCGAACCGGGCGAGCGACCCGTCGCTCGAACGGGCAACGACGTTTTTCGCCGAAAAATTGAACGTCGCCCGCGCCAGATCCCGGCCGGTCCCGGCGGCGTGCAGATCGAATGTACCGCTGCCGGACCGCAGGTGATCGAGGTAGTCGGGCAGCAGGCGCCGCCATCCAGGAAATGAGACGTCCCGCGTCGCCAGATCCGCCTTCCACGCGATGTTTTGCAGATCTCCGAGCCGCCGCAATGTCGCGCCGAACTGCAATGCGCCGCCCAGCACCCGCGGCAGGCGGGCGCCGAACGACAGGTGGATCGCGCCGGCGTCGCGGCGGACATCCAGGTCGACGTCGCTCAGCACCAGCCGCGGCAGACCCCGGCTCCAATTCGTCACCATCATGCGGCCGTGGCGCAGCACCAGGATGCCGGGCGGCAGGTCGTCCAGGTTGAAACCGGCGTCCGCCGCGCCCGCGCCCTGCAGCGGAATTTCGGATGCGAGCGCGAATCGCGTGGCGCCCGTGCGCTCGACGAGGATGTCCGGCGAGTCGAGTTCGATTCTGGCGGCGAACAGGCGTCCGCTGGACAGCAGACGCCAGACGTCGGAGCCGATGCTGCCGCGCGCGGCCTTCGCGATCACGCGACGGTCATCCTTCGAGCGCAGTTCGAGCTGCCTGAACGACAACTGCGGTCCGTACCAACGCAGCGACGGGGCGACGTGCGCGAAGCGGATGTAGAAGCCGGTTCGCGCGTGCACCCAGGCCTTGATCTCTGCCTGATAGGCGGGCACCCGGTCGAGCGCGAGCTTCAACGCCAGCATCGCAACGAGCACCACCAGCAGCAACGCGGCCGCGGATATCGCCAGGATCTTGCCGAGCTTGCGCAGGATCATCTACATCAAGACGACGTCGTATTGATCGACGGCATAAAGCGCCTCGGTCTGCAGCCGGATCGGCTTGCCCACGGCCAGTTCGAGCTCTCCGAGTCCGGCCGATTCCTCGTCAAGCAGCCTTTCGATGACGTCCTGGTGGGCGAGAACCATCAATTGTTGACACTCGAATTGCCTGGCCTGACGCAAAATCTCACGAAACACCTCGTAACAGACGGTCTCCGCGGTCTTCACGAACCCGCGCCCTTCGCAGGTTGGACAAGCCTGGCAGAGGACATGTTCCAGACTTTCGCGCGTCCTTTTGCGCGTCATCTCCACCAAGCCGAGCGGCGACACCGACGAGATGCTGGTTTTCACGTGATCGGCGGCGAGCGCCCTCTCCAGCGCCTGGATCACCTGCCGTCGGTGCTCGGGTTCCTCCATGTCGATGAAATCGATGATGATGATGCCGCCGAGGTTGCGCAACCGCATTTGTCTGGCAATGGCGACTGCGGCCTCGAGATTCGTCCGGAAGATCGTCTCCTCCAGGTTTCTGTGGCCGACGAATGCACCGGTGTTGACGTCGATCGTCGTCATCGCCTCGGTTTGGTCGATGACCAGGTGCCCCCCCGATTTCAGCGGCACCTTGCGATCGAGGGCTTTTTGGATCTCCTCCTCGACGTGGTGCAGCTCGAACACCGGACGCTGCTCGGCGTACAATTCGACGCGCGGCAACGCTTCGGGCATGAACGTTCCGGCGAAATCCTGCATTTCCCGGTGCGCGGCGGTCTGGTCGATCAGCACCCGGTCGACGTCGGGGCGCAGAAGGTCGCGTAAAATCCGCAGATGCAGCGGCAGGTCGGCGTGCACGAGACCTCCCGGCGCCGTGCGCAAGCCCTTCTGGCGGATCACACCCCAGAGTTTGCGCAGGTAGATCATGTCCGTGCGCAAGGCCTCGATCGACGCATCCTCCGCGGCGGTGCGCACGATGAAGCCGGCGCTCTCGTCCGGCTCGATGAGGCTCTGCAGCGCGACGCGCAAGCGCTCCCGCTCCGCCTCGTTCTCGATGCGCGCCGAGACGCCGACCCCATGACCCTGGGGCATGTACACGAGGTAGCGCGACGGCAGCGTGATGTAGGTCGTCAGCCTGGCGCCCTTGGTGCCGAGGGGATCCTTGACGACCTGAACCAGGATCTCGTTGCCCTCGGCGACCAGCGTGCGAATCGCCTCGGTGCGGGGGGGCTCGATGCCGGTGTCGGCGTGGCGTGGATCGAAGATGTCCGACGCATGCAAAAAGGCCGTGCGCTCCAGGCCGATATCGATGAACGCCGCCTGCATGCCCGGCAGCACCCGCGAGACTCGTCCCTTGTAGATGTTGCTGATCAACCCGCGGCGGCTGGCTCGCTCCAGGAACAGCTCCTGCAGGATGCCGTTCTCGACGACCGCGGCGCGCGACTCATGCGCGTTCGCATTGATCAGAATTTCGACGCTCATGCGCGGCGCCACAGCGGCATCCCGGCCTCGCGCAACAGTTCGGCCGTCTCATACAGCGGCAGGCCCATGACGCCGGAATAGCTGCCGCGCAGTTCGCGCACGAACACCGCCCCGAAACCCTGGATCGCGTAGGCACCCGCCTTGTCGCGCGGCTCGCCGGATTCCCAATATTCCCGGCATTCAGCGTCTCCGAGCTCGCGGAACGCGACTTCGCTGCGGCAGAGCCGCGAGCGCTGCGTGCCGGCCGCGTGCAGCGCGACGGCGGTCAACACCACGTGCGTCCGCCCGGACAACGCACCGAGCATCGAGAGCGCGTCCCCGGCATCGACGGGCTTGCCGAGGATGCGGCCGTCCAGGACCACCGTGGTGTCGGCGCCCAGAATCGCGGCCGCCGGGGTGCCGAGCCGGGCCTCGACCGCCCCGGCCTTGGCCGACGCGAGACGCAGGACATACGCGTCCGGCGATTCCCCCGGCCGGGGCGTCTCGTCGACGTCGGCGCCCACCGCGCGGTAGGGAACGCCGATCTGGTCGAGCAATTCGCGGCGGCGCGGTGAAACCGAGGCGAGGTACAGGGAATGGGATGCCATGGAGCCAGGATAGCGCATCGGCCAACCAGGTCCTCAGGCGCGATGATACGGATGTCCGGCGAGCAGACTCATTGCGCGATAGATCTGCTCAGCCACGACCACGCGCACGAGCGCGTGAGGAAAGGTCAACGGCGACAAGGACCAGCGCATTTCCGATCGCTCCAGGCACTCCGGGGCGAGTCCGTCCGGCCCCCCTACGAGCAGCGCGAGCGGCCGCCCCTCCTGCAATCGCCGCGCGAACCATTCGCCGAGCTGGGCCGTCGACATCGACTTTCCGTCGATCGCCAGGGCGACGACGAAATCGCCCGGGTGCAGCGCGGCGCACATGGCTTCGCCCTCGCGGGCGACCGCCGGCTGCGGATTTTCCCCCGGGCGGCGGATCGCGACCGGAATCTCCAGCAACTCGAGGCTCAGGGGTTTGCGCAGTCGTTGCTGATAATCGCGGAAGCCGGTGTTGATCCACTCCGGCAAGCGGGTTCCGGCGGCGATCAACCGGCATTTCATCGCCGCGACCGCCGCGGCCTCAGGCCCGGACCGCGGCGCGCTTCGCGATCTTGACGTCCCATAGCTTCTCGAGACCATAGAAATCTCGGACCCGCGGCAGCATGACGTGCACGATCATCTCGTGCAGGTCGATCAGCACCCAGTCGCCGTCCTGGAGCCCCTCGACGCCGTGAGGTCGCATGCCCGCTTCCTTGACCTTCTCCACGACCCGCTGCGCGATCGAGCGCACATGCCGGTCCGAGGTTCCGCTCGCGATGATCATGGTGTCTGCGATATCGGTCAATCCGCGGACGTC